>CANFNE010000027.1 GCA_947448105.1 Burkholderiales bacterium | reverse complement strand
GAAGCTGTGCGACGCCATCTTCACGCCCATTGCCATGGTGGAGAAGAAAAACGCCGCCAGAACCATCCATAAAGCGCCCATCAGTTAGCCGCGATTACACAGCCGCCATCTTCTGGCGATACCACTCGTGGAAGTGCTGCATGCCGTCTTCCATGGGGCTTTGGTAGGGGCCGACTTCGTTGTCTCCGCGCTGCAGCAGGGCCTTGCGCCCCGCGTCCATGCGCTCGGCGATTTCGTCGTCTTCCACGCAGGTTTCCATGTAGGCGGCTTGTTGGGCCTCAATAAATTCGCGCTCAAAGGCGGCAATTTCTTCGGGGTAGTAAAACTCCACCATGTTCATGGTCTTGTCCACGCCCATGGGGTGCAGGGTAGACACGGTCAGCACATGCGGGTACCACTCCACCATGGTGTGGGGGTAGTAGGTCAGCCAGATGGCGCCAAATTTGGGCGGCACGCCGCCGCGGTAATTCAGCAAGGCGCTTTGCCAGCGCTCGTAGGCGGGTGATCCGCCGCGTGCGTCTGCCTTACCCAGGCGGTTGGCCGTGCCCACGGTTTGCACCGAATAGTGCTCCTTGAACTCCCAGCGCAGGTCGTCACACGTCACAAAATTGCCCAGGCCGGGATGGAAGGGCCCCACGTGGTAGTCCTCCAGATACACCTCGATAAAGGTTTTCCAGTTGTAGTTGCACTCGTGCATTTCCACCCGGTCGAGCACATAGCCCTCAAAGTCCAGGTCCGCGCGGGGGCCCAGGCCGGCCATGTGCGCGGCTACATCTAGTGCGCCGCCTTCAAACAGCAGGCCGTTCCACTCTTGCAGGGGGTAGTTGTTCAGGTTCAGGCACGGGTCCACCGCAAAGTGCGGCGCGCCTATGAGCTTGCCCACGGGCGCGGCCTGGGCGCCACTTTGGGGTCCCTGGTACGTCCAGCGGTGCAGCGGGCACACGATGTTGCCGCTGGCATTGCCTGCAGCGTTGCCGGGGCCACCCTGGGGGTCGAGCAGCGAGCCACGCCCTTGCAAAATTAGCGCCTGGCGGTGGCGGCAGACGTTGGAGACCAGCTCAATGCCGCTGCCGTTGTGCACCAGCACGCGGCCACCTTGTTCCTGGGGCAGGGCGTAAAAGTCGCCCTGCTTGGGCACGCTGAGCGAATGGCCCACGTAGCGCGGCCCGGTTTTGAAGATGCTTTGCATCTCTTGCGCATACAGCGCCGGGTCAAAATAGCTTGAAACTGGTAGTTGGCTTAAAGCCTGCTGCAGTTGAAGACTTAAATCAGACATAGGAACCTGACCTAAAGACTCCCCACAGGGAGAATGCGCAGTTGCGCCATAAAAAAAGCCGGGCCTTTCCCCTGGGAAAGCCGGTAGCGAAGGAGGGCGATTGTAGCCCCGCCCCTATGAGGCGCTGCGCCGGAACGCTGGCATAAAATCGCGCCCACCCCAACCCCCGCTTCTTGTCGCCAAGCAGCCGCCACCATGCCAAAGGCCACTCCCCCGTCCGTCCCACTGGAAAGCGCACCTCTGCCAGCCCATTACGAGGTGGCCATGCAAGAGCTCGAAACCCTGGTGGCCCGCATGGAATCGGGCGATCTGCCGCTGGACCAACTGCTGGCCAGCTACGAGCGTGGCGCGGGCCTGTTGCAGCTTTGCCGCGAAAAGCTTCAAGCGGTGGAAGACCAGGTCAAGGTGCTGGACAAGGGCGTGCTCAAACCCTGGAAAAGCACGTGAGCCAGCCCATTGCCTTTTCTCTGGAGACGTGGAGCCGCACGCAGCTCGGGGCGGTGGAAACTGCTTTGTCGCAGTGGGTTACGGCAGACGCGGTTCCCGCGCTTGGTTGGGGTGCGCCGCAGGGCCTGGTTCAAGCCATGCGCTACGCGGTGCTCGATGGTGGCAAACGCTTGCGCCCCTTGTTGGCCCTGGCTGCCTTTGAGGCGGTAGCCCAGCCCGACACCCAGAACCACCCGACTGCCGCCCTGCGCGCAGCCTGCGCGGTGGAGCTGATTCATGCCTATTCCCTGGTGCATGACGACATGCCCTGCATGGACAACGACGTGCTGCGCCGGGGTAAACCGACGGTGCACGTGCAGTTTGGTGAGGCGGGGGCCTTGCTTGCCGGTGACGCTTTGCAGGCTTTGGCTTTTGAGCTGCTCACCCCGGACGACGGCAGCGTGCCCCTGGCGGTGCAAGGGCGCTTGTGCGCCTTGCTGGCACGCGCGGCGGGCAGCACCGGCATGGCCGGGGGCCAGGCGATTGACCTGGCCAGCGTGGGTCAGACGCTCGACGAGCAGGCGCTGCGCCATATGCACCAGCTCAAAACCGGCGCTCTTTTGCAAGCGAGCGTGATGCTGGGAGCGGCCTGCGCCCACGCCAGCGAACAAGCGCAATCGGCGCTCGCTGCCTACGGCCAAGCCCTGGGCCTGGCCTTTCAGGTGGTCGACGATGTGCTCGACGTGACGGCAGATTCGGCCACCCTGGGTAAAACTGCCGGCAAAGACGCCGACCACGACAAACCCACCTATGTGTCGCTGATGGGCCTGGAGCGCAGCCAGCGCTACGCCCAAGAGCTGTCGGCCCAGGCGCACGCAGCGCTTCAGGCCAGTGGCTTGCGCAACACGGCCGCCTTGGCCGGGCTGGCCGACATGGTGGTGCATCGCAGCCATTGAGCCCCGCGTTGTGAATTTTTAATTACACTGACACCGCGACGTTTACATTGACAACACCCGCTCAGACAGAAGCCCCCATGCCCCACTCCACGCACCCCAGCGCGCCCTTGCTGCCCGGCATTCACAGCCCCCAGGATTTGCGCCGCCTGGCGCGCACGGACCTGCGTACCGTGGCCGACGAAGTGCGGGCCTATGTGCTGCACAGCGTGTCCAAGACCGGCGGCCACCTGAGCTCCAACCTGGGCACAGTGGAACTCACCGTTGCCTTGCACTACGTGTTCAACACCCCCACCGACCGCGTGGTGTGGGACGTCGGCCACCAGACCTATCCGCACAAAATCCTGACCGGGCGGCGCGAGCGTATGGCCACGCTGCGCCAGTTGGGCGGCTTGAGCGGTTTCCCCCAGCGCGCCGAGAGCGAGTTCGATACCTTTGGGACGGCGCATTCCAGCACCTCAATTTCAGCCGCCTTAGGGATGGCGATGGCCGCCAAGATCAAGGGCGACGACCGCTACTCGGTGGCCGTCATTGGCGACGGTGCGCTGACCGCTGGCATGGCGTTTGAGGCGCTGAACAACGCCGGCGTAGAAGACTGCCGCTTGCTCGTCATCCTGAACGACAACGAGATGAGCATCAGCCCGCCCGTGGGGGCACTCAACCGCTACCTGGCGCAGCTCATGAGCGGGCAGTTTTATGCAAAAGCCAAAAGCATGGGAAAAAGCGTGCTTAAAGGTGCGCCTACCTTGTTTGAGCTGGCCAAGCGCATCGAAGAGCACGCCAAAGGCATGGTGGTGCCTGCGACGCTGTTTGAGCAATTTGGCTTCAACTACATCGGCCCTATTGACGGCCACGACCTCGACTCCCTGATTCCCACGCTTGAGAACATCCGCCACCTGACGGGGCCACAGTTTTTGCACGTGGTCACCAAAAAAGGCCAGGGCTACGACCATGCCGAGGCCGACCCGGTGGCCTACCACGGCCCGGGCAAATTTGACCCGGCCGTCGGCCTGCAAAAACCCGCTACAGCGCCCAAAACCACCTTCACGCAGGTCTTTGGTCAATGGCTGTGCGATATGGCCGAACACGACGAGCGCCTGGTGGGGATTACCCCTGCCATGCGCGAGGGGTCGGGCCTGGTGGAGTTTGAAGCCCGCTTTCCCAAGCGCTACTTTGACGTCGGCATTGCCGAGCAGCACGCCGTGACCTTTGCCGCCGGGCTGGCCACCGAAGGGCTCAAGCCTGTGGTGGCGATTTACTCCACCTTTTTGCAGCGCGCCTACGACCAGCTCATCCACGACGTGGCGATCCAGAATCTGCCGGTGGTGTTTGCGCTGGACCGTGCGGGCTTGGTGGGTGCCGACGGAGCCACCCATGCCGGGGCCTATGACATCGCGTTTTTGCGCTGCATTCCCAATATGGCCATTGCCTGCCCGGCGGACGAAAACGAATGCCGCCAGTTGCTCAGCACCGCCTACGCCCAGGACCAGCCGGTGGCCGTACGCTACCCGCGCGGCAGTGGCGCGGGCGTGGCGCCAAGCGCCAGCCTGGATGGTTTGCCCTTTGGCAAGGGCGAGATTCGCCGCCAGGGCACGGGTATTGCCATTTTGGCGTTTGGTACCTTGCTGCAGCCCGCACTGGCCGCCGCCGAGGCCCTGAACGCTACGGTGGTCAATATGCGCTGGGCCAAGCCGCTGGACACTGAGCTGCTGATCGAAGTGGCCAAAACGCATATAGCCTTGGTGACGGTCGAAGACGGCGCCCTGATGGGCGGCGCGGGCAGTGCGGTACTCGAAGCCCTGCAGGCCGCGCAGCAAACGGTGCCAGTGCTGCAACTCGGTTTGCCCGATGTGTTTATCGAACACGGTGACCCGGTCAAGCTCATGTCCATGCAAGGTCTGGACGCTCCGGGCATTGAGGCGTCGATACGCGCCCGCTTCGCGCCCTGAGCGCCTGTGCCTTCCGAGGGAAAACCCCTCTGCGTGCCAGCACAAGGGGTTTCTACAATCAGCAGGTGGGCCCATAAGCGGGCACCCTGCGCGTATGCGCATTTGTCTCACCATTAACGGAGTACTCCTATGGATCGTCGTTCAATCATCAAAAAAGCAGGACTTGCTGGCGTTTTGGCCGCAGGCATGGCGCCAGCCGTGCACGCCCAATCTACCCTGCGCTGGCGCGTGGCCTCGAGCTTCCCCAAGTCGCTCGACACCCTGTTTGGCACCTGCGACGTGTTCGCCAAAAAAGTGGGCGAAATGAGCGGCGGCAAATTTGTCATCAGCACCCACGCCGCGGGTGAATTGATGCCAGCCTTTGGCGTGTTGGACGGCGTGTCCAACGGCACGGTGGAAATGGCGCACACCGCGCCGTATTACTTTTTCGGCAAAGATCCCACCTACGCCTTGGACTGCGCCGTGCCTTTTGGACTCAACAGCCGCCAAATGACGGCCTGGATGTACGAGGGCAATGGACTCAAGCTCACGCGTGAGTTTTATGCCAAGGTGGGCATCGTCAACTTCCCCATGGGCAACACCGGCGTACAAATGGGCGGTTGGTTCCGCAAGGAGATCAATTCGGTGGCCGACCTTAAGGGCCTGAAATTCCGCTGCGGTGGCTTTGCTGGGCGGATGCTGGAGCGTTTGGGCGTGGTGCCGTCCAACATTCCAGGCGGCGAGATCTACCAGGCGCTAGAAAAGGGCACGATTGACGCGGCCGAATGGGTAGGCCCCTACGACGACCTGAAATTGGGCTTTAGCAAGGTTGCCCCGCATTACTACTATCCCGGTTTTTGGGAGGCAGGCCCCCAGTTGTCTCTGTATGTCAACCAAAAAGCGTATGACGGCTTGCCCAACGAATACAAGGCCATCGTGGAATCAGCGGCGGCCTTCGCCCACGTCGATATGCAGGCCAAGTACGACGCGCGCAATATGCCCGCGCTCAAAACACTGATCGGCCAGGGCGTAAAACTGCATGCCTTCCCCAAAGAAATCCTGACTGCGTCTTTCAAGGCGGCGATGGATGTGTACGCGGAGTTGAATGACACCAACCCGGCCTGGAAAAAAATCTACACCGACTACGCCGCCTTCCGCAAGGAAAGCAATCTGTGGTTCGGTCTGGCCGAGGCATCCATGGACGACTTCATGCAGGCGCAGAAGTTCTAAGACCGTTCGTTTGACGTAAAAAACCCCGCCTTGGCGGGGTTTTTTTATGGGCCGCGTTCTGGCGCCCAGAGGCGCCAAAGGGCAGGGCGCTCAGGGTTTTTTGGCCTGGTCGTCCTTCATGGATTCCATCAGGCGCTTCATCGGGTCTTCCTTTTCTTCGGTGCTTCCCGGCGCAGCGACTTCTGCGGCGGCCTTGTCGTCTGATTTTTGCTTGGAATCGATTTGCATTTGCTGGAACACCTGCTCGGCGTCCACCGTCGGCTCCTTGCCCAAGCCGCTCGATACCAGCGAGGGGAAGGCAATGATCAGCCCCACCATCAGCACCTGTATCACCACAAAGGGCACGGCGCCCCAGTAAATCTGCTCAATCGTGATTTTCTTGATGGGCTTGTGGGTGACCTTGTCGATGTAATCCTCGTGGGGCGCCACGCTGCGCAGGTAGAACAAGGCAAAGCCAAAAGGCGGGTGCATAAAGGACGTTTGCATATTGACTGCCAACAGCACGCCAAACCAGACCAGGTCAATGCCCAGCTTTTCGGCCACCGGGCCGATGAGCGGAATGATGATGAAGGCCAGCTCAAAGAAGTCCAGAAAGAACGCCAGCACAAACACCAAAATATTCACTACGATCAAGAAACCCAGTTGCCCGCCTGGCAAGCCGGTGAGCAGGTGCTCCACCCATTTGGGTCCGTCCACGCCCTGGAATGCCAGGCTGAACACGGTGGCACCCAGCAAAATAAAGAGCACAAAGCACGACAGCTTCATGGTCGAATCCATGGCCTGGCGGATCAGTTTGAGGTCAATGCGCCCGCGCACCAGCGCCATGGCCAATGCACCCACGGCGCCCATGGCGCCGCCTTCAGTGGGGGTGGCGATGCCCAAAAAGATGGTTCCTAACACCAGAAAAATCAGGGCCAGAGGTGGAATCATCACAAACGTCACCCGCTCGGCCATGTTGGACAGCAGTCCCAGCCCGGTGATCCGGTTGATGACGGCAAGCACAAAAGCCATGCCCACGCCCACACACAGTGAGGTGACGATGAGCTCGTCCAGCGGCGTGGCGTCAGGGCGCCACTTGGCAAATGCGATGGCGCACAAAGTAGCGCCCAGTACCACCAGTCCCAGGGAGCGCAGTCCCGAACTGCCATCCGCCTCGCGGATGGTGCGCGCCTCGGGCGGCAGCGCTGGCACCCAGTGCGGGCGCACAAAGCTCAGCACCAGGATGTAGCCCACATACAAAGCGGTCAACACAAAGCCGGGTATAAACGCGCCCTTGTACAGATCACCAACGCTTTTGCCCAACTGGTCGGCCAGCACGATCAAGACCAGCGAAGGCGGAATGATCTGGGCCAGCGTGCCCGAGGCTGCAATCACGCCGCCCGCTACACGCCGGTCGTAGCCGTAGCGCAGCATGATGGGCAGGGAAATCAGCCCCATGGAGATGACAGACGCCGCCACGACCCCGGTGGTGGCGGCCAGCATGGCGCCGACAAAAATCACCGCATAGGCCAGACCACCGCGAATCGGACCAAACAATTGCCCAATGGTGTCGAGCAGGTCTTCGGCCATGCCAGAGCGCTCCAGGATCAACCCCATAAACGTGAAAAACGGAATGGCCAGCAGCGTGTCGTTTTGCATGATGCCGAACATGCGCAGCGGCAGGCTCTGCAAAAAGGCGGGCTGGATCAGGCCCAGCTCAATGGCTACGACGCCAAAAAACAAACCGCAGGCTGCGAGTGAAAACGCCACGGCGTAGCCAAACAACAAAAACAGGATCAGCGCCGCGAACATGATGGGCGCCATATTGGCGGTCAGGAACTCGGTCATTTTTGTGCTCCGATCTGGGCGGCTTCACGGGCTGCCACTTCTTTTTGCAGCAAAAACTCGGCGAACTCCTGCTCGGGCGTCTTGGCGCCCTGTTTCTTGCTCGGGTCCGGTATGCGCCCCTGCAAAAAAGCGATCCGCTTGATGAGTTCAGACACTGCCTGCAGCGCCAGCAGCAGCATGCCGATGGGCAAGAGCGCAAACACGGGCCAGCGGATCAGGCCGCCGGCGTTGGACGACACCTCTTGGGTGGCGTAGGCGTTGAGCACCAGCGGCATGGCCAGCTTGATGATCATGTAGGCAAAGGGCAACAGAAAAACGCAGATGCCGACGATGTCGATCCAGATCTGGGCGCGCTTGGAGAAGCGACCGGACACCACATCGATCTTGACGTGTTCCTGGCGCAGCAGGGTGTAGCCCGAGGCCAGCAGGAACACGGCGGCAAACAGGTACCACTGGATTTCCAGAAAAGCGTTAGAACTCATATTGAAGGCTTTGCGCATCAGCGCGTTGCCGGTACTGATAAGTACCGCAAAAAGTACCAGCCAGGCCACCCAGCGGCCCACCCATTCGCTCAATCGGTCAATTTGTTTGGAAAGGGAAAGTAGAAAAGTCATCGCGCATCCAATCTTCGGCGGTATTTTGGTCTTATGGTGTCTGTCACTATGCAAGCGTAACCGCTAAATGAGCCCTTACGCTTTCGGACGAAGATGCGGCGCCTTGGGGGAAACGCCTACTCAGTGCAGCCAGTGGTATTGCGCCAAGTACACCAACGCCCCAGCCAGATAGCCCGCCAACGCCAGCGCGCTGACTTTTCGCAGGTACCAAAGGAAATCAATACGCTCCAGACCCATCGCGGCCACGCCAGCGGCCGAGCCGATGATCAAAATCGAGCCGCCGGTGCCCGCGCAATAGGCCATGAATTCCCACAAAAAGCTGTCGGTGGGGTATTTGGCGAGGTCGTACATGCCCATGGACGCGGCCACCAAGGGCACGTTGTCCACCACCGCGCTGGCCAGCCCGATGACCACCACGATCAGGTCCTGGCGCCCCACGGTGGTGTCCAACCACTGGGCCAGTGCGCCCAAAATGTGGCTGTGCTCCAGCACCGCCACCGCCAGCAAGATGCCAATAAAGAACACGATGGAGCCCATGTCGATGCGCGCCAAGGCGCTGACCAGCGTAAGGTGCTGTTTATGCGCTTCGTCCTTGCGCTGGTGCATCACATCGGCCACGGCCCACAGCAGGCCCAGGCCCAGCAACATGCCCAGGAACGGCGGCAGGTGGGTGAGCGACTTGAACACCGGCACCAGCACCAGTACGGCCAAACCCAGTGTCAGTACCACGGCGCGCTCGGTTGGCGTGGTCGGCAAGTGCTCCCGGTGTGCAGCAGACGGGGGCGCGACCACCGGGCGCGCGCCCATGAGCCAACTTGTAATCGCCAATGGCACCAGTAGATTCACCAGGGACGCGAGGAACACCCCCTGAATAATGGCCATCGTGGTAATTTGCCCGCCGATCCAGAGCATGGTGGTGGTGACGTCGCCAATCGGCGTCCAAGCGCCCCCCGCGTTGGCGGCAATCACGATCACTCCGGCAAACGACAGGCGGTCGTCGCGCTCGGCCAGCAGGCGTTTCATCAGCGCGACCATCACGATGGTGGTGGTCAGGTTGTCCAAAATCGCGCTCAGAAAAAAAGTGAAGAACCCTACCAGCCACATCAAGGTGGACAGACGCGTGGTGTTGATCAAGGCGGTGAGCACTTCAAACCCGTCGTGCGCGTCCACCACTTCCACAATCGCCATGGCGGCTATCAGAAAAAATACGATTTGCGCGCTACCCATGAGCGATTCGCCGAGTTGCGCATTGACCAGTGCCGCATCACCCCGGGCCGCAGCGTAGACGGTCCAGAGCAGACCGGCGCCCACCAGTGCGCTGGCGGATTTGTTGATCTTCAAAGGGTGCTCCAAGACAATCGCCAGGTAGGCGGTCACAAAGAGCAGGGACAAGATGAGGGTCATGGTGGGCGCAGGCAGCAAGCGATAAAGGCGCTTTCTACCACGCGGGCACCGCCTCAAACCAAAGGCACGTGGCGCTGCAGCAAGAAGTGGGTGGACACGGGACCCAGACCTTTGCAATGCACTTGCCCGGCGGCTTCCATGGCAAAGCGTTCTTTCAAGGCGGCATAGGTGGCCGGTGACACTTGGATGCGTCCCGGGGGCGAACTCGCCTCCATACGGCTCGCAACGTTGACGGTACTGCCCCACAGGTCATAGGAGAACTTGGTGTACCCAATGACCCCGGCCACCACCGGCCCGCTGCCAATGCCTATGCGCATTGCCAGCGCCTGCCCGTTCGAGCGGTTAAAGGCCGCCAGGTCGTCAAACATGCCCAGGCCCATGTCAGCGCACCGTTCGGCATGGTCCGGGCGTGGAAGGGGCAAGCCGCCGGCCACCATATACGCGTCGCCGACGGTCTTGATTTTTTCCAAGCCCAGGGTTTGGGCCCGCTTGTCAAAACGGGTGAACAAATCGTTGAGCAGTCGCACCAACTCGGTGGCTGAAATTCTCGACGACATTTCTGAAAATCCAATCAGGTCGCTGAACAAGATGCTCACGTCCGCGTAGGCGTCGGAGATATGCTGCTCGCCCCGTTTGAGCCGTTCGGCGATGGCATGGGGCAAGATATTGAGCATCAGCTTTTCGGTCGTGCGCTGCTCGGACTCCAGGCGCTGGCTTTTTTGGTGCAGTGCCTCCACACGCTCGCGCTCCAAGTCGCGCAGGCGCTTTTTTTCGAAGCATGAAAATATCCGCGCTTTGAGCAGCACCGGGTTATAGGGTTTGGGAAGGTAGTCTTCGGCGCCGATTTCTATGCACTGGTAGGCGCGCTCCAGTGCACTGGCGCCGGAGATCACAATCACGGCCAGCGTATGCAGGCGGTTGTCGGCGCGCAGCACCTCCAGTACGCCCAGGCCATCGAGCTCGGGCATTTCCATGTCGAGCAACAGCAGATCGAAGGGCTGGCTGCGAAGCATCTCCAAGGCTTGCAGCCCGTCCGTGGCCTGAGCGATATGCACAATGCCTAAGGCTTGAAGTTCCTGGACCAAGATCAAGCGCAGGGTGCGGCTGTCATCGGCCACGAGCACCCTGAAGTTCGAAAAATCCACGCCAAACCCGGTCAGCCGCGTGTTTTCCACACTGGGCCGGTCAAACACCTTGGCGTTGCGCATTGTTTCCCCCGTTCCCATAGATGTGCATTGCCGCACGGCGATAAACGCAAAAAACTACTATTTATTGTATAACTTATTATTAATAATATGTAAATTGGTAATAAATACGTGTCGATAAATACGGACGCTGTCCCCCGGCGATGCGACTGCCACTGAGGTCTGGACGCGAATTCAGGGCTGCTTTGGCGCTCCCAAAGGCTTCAGGAACTCCCACAGCGCGTCTAGGACCGCGTCTGGCGCCTCTTCCATCAAGGCATGACCGGCCGCCACGTGGCACACCGTTGCATGGCGTGCCAGGGAAACGAGCGATTGCGCCGCCTTGGGCGGTGTCATCTGGTCCTGGTCTCCCAGCACAAAAAGGGCAGGGCATTGGACCTTTGCTGTGGCCTGCTCGCCGCCGTTGTAGCTATCGCAGGCTTTGAAGCTGCGCGAGAACAGATTCACTTTTGTATTGCTGGCCAGTACACGGCGCATCAGGGCGCGCGCAGCGCCGTGCAGCCAGGTTCCCGGCCCCAGGGTGGAGGGCGGCGGCGCCATCATGGAATGCGAAAAGGTGTTGACCATGTCAATGCCTTTCATGGGCGCTGACACTGCAGCATCCAACAGCGCGGCTGAGACCCGCATTGGAAAGGCCGTGCCCAGCAAAGCGAGGTGGTGCACACGGTCCGGCACCTGCGCTGCGGCTTCCAGTGCGATGAGCGAACCCAGGCTGTGGCCGACCAAGGCCGCTTTTTGCACGCCCAGCGCGTCCAGCAGGGCGATCACGGTGTGCGCCCCCTGTTCCACCGTCTGGGGCGCGTCACCGCCGCTTTTGCAGTGGCCGGGCAGGTCGATGGCCAGCACGTTGTAGCCATGGTTCGCAAAGTAGCGGCTTTGCAGGATCCAGACACTGTGGTCGTTGAGCGCGCCGTGGATAAAAACCACGGTGGGCCGTTCGGGCGCAAAGGCCTTGCCCCCGGTGTAAGCGTACAAATCGGCATCGTTGACGGTAATGAACACGTGAAAATCCTTGTGAAGCATCGCAATCGGGCCATTGTGCCCAAGTCAAGCGGGTGCTTTCCCATTCACGCGCCTGCGCCATACTGCGAGCGCCCGAAACGCCACAACCCCGCCTAGCCCCAAGGAACCGTGCATGAACCAGCCACTCGCCGCCCCCGAGCCCGTAGACGCCGTCGTGATTGGCGCGGGCGTGGTCGGACTGGCCGTGGCGCGCAGTCTGGCCCGGGCCGGGTGCGCAGTCTGGGTGCTGGAGGCGACAAGTGCCATCGGCACCGGTATCAGCGCGCGCAACAGCGAGGTGATCCACGCCGGCCTGTACTACGCGGCAGGCTCTTTGAAAGCGCGACTGTGCGTTCAGGGGCGCCAACAGCTCTACGCCTATTGCGCCGAGCGGGGTATTGCGCACCAACGCTGCGGCAAGCTCGTGGTGGCCAGTACGCCTGTGCAGGTAGAACTTCTGCGCGCAACCCAAGCCAAAGCGCAGGCCAATGGCGTTGACGACCTGCAATGGCTCAGCCGCGCGCAGGCGCGAGCCCTGGAGCCCGCGCTGGAGTGCCAGGCCGCGCTGCTGTCGCCAAGCACCGGCATCGTGGACAGCCACGCGCTGATGCTGTCTTTACAGGCGGACACCGAGAACGCCGGTGGCCAGTTGGTGTTCCATGCACCGGTGGACACCGTGGCGCTGGCCCAGGGTGCGGACGGTCGCCACTGGGTGCGCACGCAAGACGGCACCTGCCTGGCAGCACGCACCGTGGTGAATGCCGCAGGCCTGTCCGCGCCCACGCTGGCGCGGCGCTTTGCCGGTTTGGCAGCGGACAAGCTGCCCACGCCTTACTACGCCAAGGGAAGCTATTTCACGCTCGCGGGTCGTGCGCCGTTTCGGCACCTGGTCTACCCCGTGCCTGAATCAGCGGGCTTGGGCGTGCACCTGACGCTGGATCTGGGCGGCCAAGCCAAGTTTGGGCCGGATGTGGAATGGGTGGACGCGCCAGACGCGTTCACGGTTAACCCGGCGCGGGCAGAGGGCTTTTACGCGGCGGTGCGCCAGTATTGGCCCGGTTTGCCCGACGGCGCCTTGCAGCCCGCGTATGCCGGGATTCGCCCCAAGATCAGCGCGCCGGGCGACCCGGCTGCCGACTTTTGCGTGCAAGGCCCGCAAGACCACGGTGTGGCCGGCTTGGTGAACTTGTTTGGCATTGAATCACCAGGCCTGACCAGCGCGCTGGCGCTGGGGGACTGGGTGGCGCAGCTGCTCGAAGCCTGACGCAGCCCAGGCGCCCGCACACCCGCGTGGTACTCAGGCCGCCTTTTCCGCCAACTTGAGCGCGCGCTTGAGGTCGTCCACCAAGTCGTCCGGGTCTTCCAGCCCAATAGACAATCGGATGGTGCCCGGGCCGATGCCTGCGCTCTTGAGCGCCGCGTCGTCCATGCGAAAGTGGGTGGTGCTGGCCGGGTGGATCACCAGGCTGCGGCAGTCACCCACATTGGCCAG
Source organism: Burkholderiales bacterium (assembly GCA_947448105.1). Lineage (GTDB taxonomy): Bacteria > Pseudomonadota > Gammaproteobacteria > Burkholderiales > Burkholderiaceae_C > Allorhodoferax. The sequence continues at coordinate 852 of CANFNE010000027.1, read as the reverse complement.
GTGGCTGAAAATTTTCAGGCCCTCGATGAACTTTTGACCCTGGGCGCGCGAGCCCTTGATGTCAAAGCTAAACACCGACCCCGCGCCGCGCGGCAGCAGCTTCTGGGCCAGTGCGTGGCTGGGGTGGCTCTCCAGCATGGGGTGACCCACGCGCGACACCATCGGGTGGCTGGCCAAAAACTGCACTACTTTTTCGGTATTGCCCATGTGGCGCGCCATGCGCAGGGGCAGGGTTTCAATGCCTTGCAGGATCAGCCACGCGGTGTGCGGACTCATGCAGGCGCCGAAGTCGCGCAAACCTTCGCGCCGCGCGCGCAGCAAAAAGGCGCCCACCGTGCTTTCTTCGCTGAACACCATGTTGTGAAAACCGGCGTAAACCTGGCTCAGTTCGGCAAATTTGCCCGACTTTTCCCAGTCGAAAGCACCGCTGTCCACCACCACGCCGCCTACCACCGTGCCGTGGCCGGACAAAAACTTGGTCGCCGAGTGGTAGACCAGATCGGCGCCATGGTCAAAAGGCTTGATCAGCCAGGGCGATGTGAGCGTCGAGTCCACCAGCAGCGGCACACCGTTTTCATGGGCTAGCGCGCTGATGGCGCCAATGTCGAGCACGTCCAGGCCGGGGTTGCCCACGGTTTCGCCAAAGAATAGCTTGGTGTTCGGGCGCACGGCGGCGCGCCAGGCGTCCAGGTCATTGGGGTTGACAAAGGTGGTGTCAATGCCAAAGCGCTTGAGCGTGTAATGCAGCAGGTTGTGCGAACCACCGTAAAGCGCGGTGGAAGCCACGATGTGCGAGCCCGCACCCATGAGCGTGCAAATCGCCAGGTGCAGCGCGGCCTGGCCGCTGGCGGT
>CANFNE010000026.1 GCA_947448105.1 Burkholderiales bacterium | reverse complement strand
GTCTTGGTTGGCCAGGCCCACGGCCAGCGCGGCTTGGGTAGACAAGGCGATGCGCGCGCTATCGACCCGCACCCCGGCGCGGCGCAGGCTGCGGCCAAAGGCGGTCAGGTTGTCGGCCAGTTTGCCGGTGCGGGCATCACCGAGTTGCATGGCGGCTGGGGGTATGGGTGAGGGCGTTCATTGGCGGAACTTCGCGCTGGAACTGCGTGCTGGAGTGGCGTGCGGTAAATGAGGGGCCGGGAACTAGGTGCCGGAATCGGCCGCCTCGGGCGGCGCCAGCAAGTCGGTGGCCAGGGCGTGCGTCAGCGCGGCCACGTCTTCGCGCTGCTTGAACAAAATGCCGGCGGTGTCGCTCATCACCTCGGGGTCGAGTGTCAGTGTGTCCAGCGCAATCAGGGCCTTGGCCCATTCCACGCTCTCGGCGATGCCCGGCGCACGCTGGAAAGCGCTGGCAAAGGGCTGGCTGCGCAGGCGGTTCACCACGGTGGCCACCTGTTCGGACAGCGCTTCGCTGGCGAGCGGCACCTGGGCGCGGATGATGTCGCGCTCGCGCTCACGTTCGGGGTAGTCGAGCCAGTGGTAGAGGCAGCGGCGCTTGACCGCGTCATTGAGTTCGCGGGTGCGGTTGCTGGTGAGGATGGTGACCGGCTTGAACTGCGCGCTGATGGTGCCGATCTCGGGCACGCTCACCTGGTATTCCCCCAGGTATTCGAGCAAAAAGGCCTCAAACGGCTCGTCGGCGCGGTCCACCTCGTCAATCAAGAGCACGGCACCGGGCGCCGGGGCCTGCAAGGCCTTGAGCAAGGGGCGGCGGATCAGGTAGCGCTCTTGGTAGACCTCGCGCTCCACGCGCTGCGCCTCCAACTCACCACCGGCGCCGCTTTGGGCGGCGCGCATATGCAGCAGTTGCGCGGCGTAGTTCCATTCGTACAGGGCTTCGCGCTGCTCCAGGCCGTCGTAGCACTGCAGGCGGATCAGGGCGCGGCCCAGGGCGGTGGCCAGCGCTTTGGCCAACTCGGTCTTGCCCACGCCGGGTTCGCCTTCGAGCAACAGCGGGCGCTGCAGCTTGAGCGCCAAAAATACCGCCGTGGCCAGGCGCCGCTCGGCAAAATACCCGGCCTGGCGCAAGGCGTCTATGAGTGCGTCTACGGATGAAAAAGTGAGCATATTCGTTCCAAAAAAAAGGCCCCGCGTGCACCGACACGGAGCCTTGGCATCCGGCGGCTGAAGGCCGCCAGAGGCACCCGGTGCTAGCCCAGGAGCTTAGCGACTGCGCGCTGCGTTTGCACGCTGATCAGGTTGGCGCGGTAGGCACTGGACGCATGGATGTCGTGGTTGAGCTCGGAGGCGTCAATCGCCACCGACGCAGCCGACGCCACGGTAAAGCTTTGGTTGAGCGCAGCCTCCAGCCCGGCGTGGCGGTGCACGCACTGGCCCGCACCGGTAATGGCCACGCGCACGCCCGCATCGGTTTGCGCCACAAAAACGCCCACCAGCGCAAAGCGCGAGGCGGGTTGGACAAACTTCATATAAACCGAACGCTTGGGGATGGGAAAGCTGATGGCGGTGATGAGTTCGCCGTCCTGCAAAGCGGTGCCAAACATGCCGGTAAAGAAATCGTCCGCCGCAATGTGGCGCTTGTTGGTCCGCACGGTAGCGCCCAAGCCGAGCACCGCGCTGGGGTAGCAGGCCGAGGGGTCGTTATTGGCCACCGAGCCGCCCAGCGTGCCCATGGCGCGCACCTGGCGGTCACCAATGTGCGCGGCCAGGTCGGCCAGGCCAGGGATGGTGGCCTGCACTTCGGCGCTGCCAGCCACGTCGATGTGTCGCGTCATCGCGCCAATGACGATGGCGTTGCCCTCGCGGCAAATGCCCACGAGCTCAGGGATGCCGGCCAGGTCGGCCAGCTGGCCGGGTTGCGACAAGCGCAGCTTCATGGAAGCCAGCAGGGTTTGGCCGCCCGCCAGGGGCTTGGCGCCAGCGCCGGCCAGTTGCGCAGCGTCGGCAATGGTGGCGGGACGGTCTAGGGTGAATGCGTACATGTGTGTGTCTCCTTGGGGCTTCAGGCCTTGGCGGCTTGGATGGCTTCCCACACGCGGTGGGGGCTGGCCGGCATGTCAAATTCCTTGACGCCCACGCCGTGCAGGGCGTCGAGCACGGCGTTAATCACGGCTGGCGGCGACCCAATGGCTCCGGCCTCGCCGCAGCCTTTGGTGCCCAGCGGGTTGTGGGTGCAAGGGGTGCAGATATTGCCGATCTGGAAATCGGGGAAGTCGTCAGCACGTGGCATGGTGTAGTCCATGAACGAGCCGGTGAGCAACTGGCCGGTTTCGCGGTCGTAAACGCAGTTTTCCAGCAAGGCCTGGCCAATGCCCTGAACCAAACCACCGTGCACCTGGCCTTCGACAATCATCGGGTTGATGATGGTGCCAAAGTCGTCCACCGCGGTGAACTTGTCCACGCGGGTGACGCCGGTGGCGGGGTCTATCTCGACCTCGCAGATGTAGGTGCCCGAGGGGAAGGTGAAGTTGGTCGGGTCGTAAAACGCCGTCTCGTTCAGGCCGGGCTCGAGCTTGTCCAACGGGTAGTTGTGCGGCACATAGGCGGTGAGCGCCACCTGACCAAAGGTGACCTTTTTGTCGGTGCCTTTGACGGTGAATTCGCCATTGGCAAACTCCACGTCGGCGTCGCTCGACTCCATCAGGTGGGCGGCGATTTTCTTGGCCTTGGTCTCAATCTTGTCGAGCGCTTTCATGATGGCAGCACCACCCACCGAGATGGAACGCGAACCGTAGGTGCCCATGCCAAAAGGCACGCGCCCGGTGTCGCCGTGGACGATGTCCACCGCTTCGACCGCAATGCCCAGACGGGCGGCCACCACTTGCGCAAACGTGGTCTCGTGGCCCTGGCCGTGGCTGTGCGAGCCGGTGAACACGGTCACGCTGCCGGTGGGGTGCACACGCACTTCGCCGCATTCAAACAGGCCCGCCCGTGCGCCCAGGGCGCCGGCGATATTGCTGGGCGCCAGGCCACAGGCTTCGATGTAGCTGGAGTAGCCAATGCCGCGCAGCAAGCCTTTGGCGGCGCTGGCGGTTTTGCGTTGCGCAAACCCGGCGGTGTCACCCAGACTTTGGGCGGCGGTCAGGCAGCCCAGGTAGTCACCCGCGTCGTACTGCAGGGCCACCGGCGTTTGGTACGGCCAGGTGTTGATGAAGTTGCGCTTGCGGATTTCGTCTTGTGCCAGGCCCAGTTCCCAGCCGCAGCGCGACACCAGGCGCTCCAGCAGGTAGGTGGCCTCGGGTCGGCCGGCGCCACGGTAAGCGTCCACCGGGGCGGTATTGGTGAACCAGGCGTCCACTTCCACGTGGATCAGCGGGCAGGTGTATTGGCCCGCCAAGAGCGTGGCGTACAAAATCGTAGGCACTGCAGTGGAGAAGGTGGACAGATAGGCGCCCAGGTTGGCGTCGGTATGCACGCGCATGGCCAGGAATTTGCCGTCCTTGTCCATCGCCATTTCAGCGTGGCTGACGTGGTCGCGGCCATGGGCGTCGGTCAGGAAAGACTCCGAGCGCTCGCAGGTCCATTTGATGCTGCGGTTGATCTGCTTGGAAGCCCAGGTCAGCGCCACATCTTCAGCGTAGAGGTAAATCTTGGAGCCAAATCCGCCGCCCACGTCGGGGGCGATCACGCGCACTTTGTGCTCAGGCAGGCCCAGCACAAAGGCCGTCATCAGCAGGCGCTCGACGTGCGGGTTTTGGTTTGACACGTACAGCACATACTCTTCGGTAGCGCGGCTGTAGCTGCCGATGGCGGCGCGCGGCTCCATGGCGTTGGGCACCAGGCGGTTGTTGATCAGGTCGAGCTTGGTGACGTGGGCCGCGCCATTGAAAGCAGCGTCCACCGCGTCTTTGTCGCCCAGTCCCCATTTGTAGCAGTGGTTGTTGGGAGCGGCGTCGTGCAGCTGGGCGCCGCCAGCGGCGTCACGCACATCGACCACCGCGCTCAAGGGTTCGTAATCCACCAACACGGCTTCGGCGGCGTTTTTGGCCTGCTCTACCGTCTCGGCAATCACCATGGCCACCTGGTCACCCACATGGCGGGCTTTGCCCAGGGCCAGCACCGGATGGGGCGGCTCGTTCATGGGCTTGCCGTCGGTGCCGGTGATCAGCCAGCCGCAGGGCAGTCCGCCCATCTTGCCTTCCAGGTCGGTGCCCACAAAAATGTGAACGACGCCGGGCATGGCCATGGCCGCGCTGATGTCAATGCTCTTGATGATGGCGTGGGCATGCGGGCTGCGCACAAACACCGCGTGGGTTTGCGCTTGCAGGTTGATGTCGTCGGTGTACTGGCCCGCGCCGGTGAGGAAACGGTAGTCTTCCTTGCGGCGGATGGATTCGCCGATATAGGGCAGTTTGGAGAAATCTGAGGCACCCATGTTGTTTGCTCCTTAAGCGCTGGCCATGGCCGCTTGGCCTTGCTGCACGGATTTGACGATGTTTTGGTAACCGGTGCAGCGGCAGATATTGCCTTCAAGCAGGGCGCGAATCTCGCCTGCGTCTGCCTTGGGGTGGTGGGTGCACAGGTCAATGGAGCTCATGACCATGCCGGTGGTGCAAAAGCCGCACTGCAGGCCGTGGCATTCTTTGAAGGCGGCTTGCATGGGGTGCATGGTGCCGTCGGCCTGGGCCAGGCCTTCAATCGTAGTGATCTCGCTGCCGTTGGCCTGGGCGGCCAGCACGTTGCAGGACTTGACGGCGCGGCCGTCTTTGATGACGGTGCAGGCGCCGCACTGGGCGGTATCACAGCCCACATGGGTGCCGGTGAGCTGCAAGTGCTCGCGCAGTACCTGCACCAGCAAGGTGTGCGGCGGCACCTCCACCGACTTGTCCTTGCCATTGACCTTGAGCTGAACTTGCATGCGACGTCTCCGTTAGGGTTGCAGTTGAGAAAGGGCAGACGGTATGCGCTGGCCTGTACGCCTGCAAGCTAGGACAAACCCTTGTAACGCAGTGGTACAAGCGCCCGCTTAACGCCGGTAACTGAGCATGCGCCCCTTGTAGGCTGCCACACCGGGGAGCGCGGCGCGGTCTATGGTCTGCTCGCTCAGGGCAAAACCCAGCGCCGTCATATTGCGGTGGAAGTGCGCCCGGTTGCCCCGGTTGGGGTCGACCACCCAGATTTCGGCGTGCGGCGCGGCGTGGCCATCAATAAAGTCGGCCAGCGCACCGGCCTCGTCACGCTCGTAAAGAATGTCACTGCCAATGATCAGCTCAAAACGCCCGCTGATCGCGAGGTCTGGCGGCGTCAGCGCCAGCGGGGATGTGGGCGGCGGACCGCCAAAGTCGCTCTCTTGCGGCAAGCGGCCCCATTGGCCGTGGCGGTATTTGAGCGGCAGCAAGCCGTTCAGGCGCACGTTTTCGGCCAAAAAGGCGCCAGCCAGCGGGTGGCAGTCGCTGGCCGTCATGTCCGCGCCACGCCGGTGGCCCACCAAGCTCGACAAAGCCAGGCCGCAGCCAATCTCCAAGATGCGCTCGCCCGCGCGCACCGGCCGGGTAGCCAGTCGTTCAGCCAGCCGGGCACCCGAAGGCCACAACAGCCCAAACAGCGGCCAGGTGGCCGACGAAATACCCAGCCGTAAGGCCGCCTCCAGCGGATCATGGAACTGCTGCTTGTCCAGCAGCGAGCGGATGACCATGTCAGCCACACCCGCTACGGCGATGTTTTCTTGCTTGGTGAAATAACCGACGGGGGAATGGGGCATGGGACCTTGGGTGGTGCGCTCCACCGGGGCGGGGGAGCCCCCCATTAGGCGCTTGTTGCGCTGCTGGCCCTTGGTTTTGCCATCTGAAGCCCCGCCGGTGTAACGGTCGCGGATATTGCAAGACGATTTACCGGGGGTACAATAAATACCATGCAAATCGAATTCGACAGCATAAAACGAGACCGAATTTAGCTTGAGCGAGGTTTGGACTTCGCACGTGCCGAATTGGTATTTGCAGGGGTCCATTTCAGCAGCCAGGACCGGTGCATGGATTACGCCGAGGACCGTTTCATTACCGTTGGCTTTCTGCAGGCCGACTTGGTGGTGATGGTTTGGACACCGCGCGGCGAGGCTCGCCGCACCATCAGCATGAGGAAAGCCAATGAACGCGAAAAAACCTTCTACGCCCAGCACCTGGACTGACCCGGACGACGCACCGGCGCTAACGCAGGAGTTTTTTGCGCGGGCCGACTTGTTTCAGGGCGAAACGCTCAAACGCCGGGGCAGGCCCAAGGCTGCATCTACCAAAGAGCCGGTAAAAATTCGGCTCGACGCCGATGTGCTTGCTGCCCTGCGCGACACCGGCGAAGGCTGGCAAACCCGGATCAATGACACGCTGCGGGCGTCATTGCAGTTGGCGGGGCGCCTGCGGGCATAAGGGTTTCAATAGCGGCGACACCGCAGCGCCATCATTAAGCCTAGTTATTGCGCCCTTGTTTCACGAGACGCGTTGGCGTGCTTCACCCATTCACGCCCGCACAAACGCCGCCAAGTGCTGCGCCACTTCTGCTCCCTTGTCTTCCTGCAAAAAGTGGCCCGCGCCACGGATCTTGGTGTGGGGCTGGCCTTGGGCGCCGGGCACGAGCTCTTGCCACATCCGTTCGCCACCCTTGGTGATCGGGTCGCGGGTGCTAAACAGCGTGAGAAAGGGTTTGTCCCAGCGTTTGAAGACTTCCCAGGCCGCCTCATTGCGCGCTCGCTCGGGGTCTTGCGGGGTGGTGGGCACGAAACCGGGAAACACGCGCGCAGCCACGCGGTACTTGCCGCTGGGAAAAGGCGCGTCGTAGGCGGCCACTTCTTGCGGTGTCAGGCCTTGGGCACAACCGGCCTTGACGATGCGGCCAATGGGAAACCAGGGGCTGTAACGCGAGAATGCGCGCCAAATTTTGAACGCCTTGGGCACCGGCGTGGTGCCCGTGGGCAGGGCGCCATTGCCCAGGGCCACGCGGTCAAAGCGCTCAGGCATCTCGGCCACCACGCGCAGGCCCACCAAGGAGCCCCAGTCCTGGCCAAAATAGGTCATGTGTTGAAAGTCGTTGGCCTGCACCCAGGCTTTCATCCACTGCACATGGTTGAGGTAGGAATAGTCGTGCGCACGTGCCGGTTTGTCGGAGCGGCCAAAACCCACCAGATCGGGCGCAATCACGCGCAGGCCCTGGGCCACCAGCACCGGAATCATCTTGCGGTACAAAAACGACCAGGTCGGCTCGCCGTGCATCAAGAGCACGATGGGGCCGTCGCGCGGGCCTTCGTCAATGTGCGCGATGCGCAGACCCCCGACCTCGGTGTAGTGCGGCGCATAGGGAAAGTCGGGTAGGTTGGCAAAGCGTTCGTCGGGGGTGCGCAGCACACGCGGGACCAGGGGCAGGGGAATGGCAGCAGACATGAAAAAGCCTTTCGGGCGATGCAAACGAAATACAGCAGCGCGAGCGCGCCAGGTAGCCAGTGTAATGCCAACCCATACACAGATGTATGGATTTGATAGCCCGAAGGATTGGCTGGATTTATGGCGTCTTGGTGTCCGGGGTTTCGGTGGTTTTGGAGCGCCGGGCGCGCTCGTACAGCGGCATCACCTTGGGCAAATTGGCCTCAATGTCGGCGATGCGGGTATTGCCCGAGGGATGGGTGGAGAGCCACTGCGGCGGCGCGCCCTTGTTGGCGGCCGCCATCTTTTCCCACAGGGTGACGCCCGCACGCGGGTCAAAACCCGCGCGCGCGGCCAGCTCCATGCCCACCAGGTCGGCCTCGGACTCGTCTTCGCGGCCAAATTTGAGGGTGAGCAAATTGGCACCCTGCTGCGCCACGGTGTCGGTCAGGCGCGGGTCAATCCCCAGCCAACCCGACAGCAAGGCCCCGCCCAGACGCGCCGCGCCGGTGGTGACGGTGGACTTGCCCATGCGTTCGCGCGCGTGTTCGCGCAGCGCGTGGGCAATTTCGTGGCCCATCACCATGGCCACTTCGTCGTCGCTGAGCTGCAAGGTTTTGAGGATGCCGGTGTAGAACACGATCTTTCCACCAGGCATGCAAAAGGCATTGATCTGGTTGGAGCCAATCAAGTTGACCTCCCATTTCCACTGGCGCGCGCGCTCGTTCCATTCGCCCGTTAGCGGAATGATTTGTTGTGCAATGGAGCGCAGGCGGCGCACTTGTGCGTTGTCGGCGGGGCCCAGAGCACGGTGTTCGGCGGCAGCTTTGAGCGTTTGCTGGTACTGCTGCATGGCTTGTTGTTCTACCTGCTCGGCGCTGACCATGTCGGCAAATACCGAGCGCTCGCCCACCTCCACGCCTTCGCGCGCCCAGGCTGCTGGGTTGACCATTGCGCACAGCAGCAGCGCTGCCGCACCAGCGCGTTTCAAAAACCAGTTGCCCAAAGACATGCCCCACGCTCCCCTTGTATCTGCCAAAAATTGGTCAAAACCCAAGAGCTATTATTCCCCGATGGTCGCCCCACTGTCTCCCACCCCCGCGCATACGGAAAACCCGTCGGCCAAACCCAGCTGGCTGCAGTCACTCAAGGTCTACGGCGAACCGGCAACGCTGCGCATGCTGTCGCTCGGGTTTTCTGCCGGATTGCCCCTCTTGCTGGTCTTTGGCACGCTGGGCTTTTGGCTGCGCGAGGCAGGTATTGACCGCACCACCATCGGCTTTTTGAGCTGGGTAGGTTTGGCCTACGGCTTCAAATGGGTCTGGTCACCGTTGGTGGACCGCATGCCGATTCCGCTGCTCACCCGTGCACTGGGACGCAGACGGAGTTGGTTGCTGGCGTCGCAAGCGGTGATCATGGCAGCGCTCGTTTGCATGGCGCTGACCGACCCGCAGCGCTCGCTCGCGCCCATGGTGTGGTGCGCGGTGGCGGTGGCGGTGGGCTCGGCCACGCAAGACATTGCACTGGACGCCTTTCGCATCGAATCGGCCGACACCGGCCACCAGGCCGCGCTGGCGGCTAGCTACCAAACCGGCTACCGCCTGGCCATGATCTGGGCTGGTGCGGGCGCGTTGTGGATTGCGGCGCGCGCCGAAGTGCCCGCTGCGGTGGCCGGGGCTGCGGCGCCCTACCAGCACGGGCCCTGGCAAACCGCGTATTTGGTGATGGCGCTGAGCATGCTGCCCGGCGTGTTGACAGTGCTGTTTTCGCAAGAGCCGGTGCCTGCGCCCGTGCCTGTGGCCAAAAACCTGCGTGAATGGCTGCGCGGCGCGCTGCTGGCGCCATTCGCCGACTTTTTGGGCCGCTACGGCTGGCACGCGGCGCTGATCCTGGCGCTGATCGCCACCTACCGCATCAGCGACGTGGTCATGGGCATCATGGCCAATCCGTTTTATGTGGACATGGGCTTTAGCAAAGACGAGGTAGCGGCGGTGACCAAGGTGTTTGGCGTGGTCATGACGCTGCTGGGCGCCTTTGTCGGCGGCCTGTTGGCGCTGCGCATGGGCGTGATGCGGGTAATGATGCTGGGCGCCGTGCTGAGTGCGGCCAGCAACCTGCTGTTTGCCTGGTTAAGCACGCGCGGCCACGATGTGACCGCGCTGGTCTGGGTGGTGTCGGCCGACAACCTGGCCGGTGGCATTGCGTCGTCGGCTTTTATTGCCTATTTGTCGTCGCTGACCAATGTCCAGTATTCGGCCACCCAATACGCACTCTTGAGTTCCATGATGCTGCTGCTGCCCAAGTTTGTGGCGGGGTTTTCCGGCAAATATGTAGACGCCTTTGGCTACGCCCCCTTCTTTACCGCCACCGCGCTCTTGGGCGTGCCGGTGCTGCTGCTGGTGGCACTGGCGGCGCGCCTGCAGGCGGTACCACCCAAGTCTTGAGGCTGCGGCCAGGGCGCCAGCCATGCGCTGTGGTTTACGCAACTTTACCCAGGCTTTGGGTGCCACGCACGCCAGACCACGGGCACGCCACTAGACTGAAGCGATGAAAAAAAACCTCTTGATGATCGAAGACGACGCCCGCCTGGCGGCCATGGTGGCGGAGTACTTGCAGCTCAATGACTTCCGTATCGAGCGCGTGGGCGATGGCTTGTCGGGCTTGGCGCGGCTGCGCCAGGCACCCAACGGTGCGCCACCGATTGACCTGGTGGTGCTTGACCTGATGCTGCCCGACATCGACGGCCTGGAAGTGTGTCGCCGCATCCGCGCCCTGAGCGGCACACTGGGGCAAACCCCGGTGCTCATGCTCACCGCCAAGGGCGACCCGATGGACCGCATCGTCGGCCTCGAACTCGGTGCCGACGACTACCTGCCCAAACCCTTTGAGCCGCGCGAGCTGCTGGCGCGCATCCGCGCCGTGCTGCGCCGCAAGACCGAGCCTGACCACGCGGCAGGCGACCACGCGGTGCTGCAATTCGGCTCGCTGGAGATTGACCGCGACGCCCGCACCGTGACCGTGGCTGGCGTGCCCAGCGAACTCACGTCCTACCAGTTTGACCTGCTGGTGACGCTGGCCGAGCGCGCCGGGCGGGTGCTCACGCGTGACCAGATCATGGAGGCGGTGCGCGGGCGCGAGCTTGACGCTTTTGACCGCTCCATTGACGTGCACATGGGCCGCATTCGCGCGGCCATTGAGCAAGACCCCAAAACGCCCAAACGCATCCTCACCGTACGCGGGGTGGGCTATGTGTTTGCGCGCCAGCAAGACTAGCGCGCAGGCTGCCTGAGCATGCTGCAAAAACTCTATGTACGTATCTGGCTGGCGGTGGTGCTGGCCGTGGCCATGCTCAGCTTGCTGGTGGGCATGGTCTGGCGCATGGCCGCCGAGCCGCCGCTGCGTGAAGTGGTGGTGCGCAACACCCAGGGCGACGTGATTGGCAGCGGCAGCGCCCACGCCCTGCGCCCCGGCAGCTTCCACCACGACGAGGAAGAGCACGACCGTGCCGAGGAGCATCCGCCCTCGGTACAAGCGACGCCAGACGGCGACGAGCCCATCGGCCATTTCGGTCGTGGACCGGAGTTTGTGGTGCGCCTGCAAGACGGGCAAACCATGCATTTGCACCTTCCCCGGCCCCCGCGCAGCCCCTGGATTGCGCCCTTTGGCTTTTTTGGCGCCCTGGCGCTGGTGGCCGCGGCAGTGGCCCTGGCCACCTACCCCATCGTGCGCCGCCTCACGCGCCGCTTGGAAAGCCTTCAGGCTGGCGTGCAGCGCTGGGGCGACGGCGACCTGGGCGTGCGTGTACCGGTCGAGGGCGACGACGAAGTCGGCTTTCTGGCCCAGCGCTTTAATCATGCGGCAGCGCAAATCGAAAACCTGGTCAAGGCGCGCGACGCGCTTTTGGCCTCGCAAAAGTCCTTGTTAGCCAATGCCTCGCACGAGCTGCGCTCGCCGCTGACCCGCATCCGCATGGGGCTGGAGCTGATGGGCCAGGGCTCGCCCGAGGCACTGGCCCAGCGCAAACCCGAAATCGAACGCAACCTCGGCGAACTGGACCAGCTGATTGACGAAATATTGCTGGCCAGCCGCCTGGACGCCCGCGAGGCCGATGTCGGCACCGTAGAGCCGGTTGATCTGGTGGGCCTGGCGGCAGAAGAATGCGCGCGCAGCGGTGCCACGCTCGAAACCCAGGCGGCCGTGCTGCTGGTGCCCGGCATTTCCAAACTGCTGCGCCGCGCGGTGCGCAACCTCCTAGAAAACGCCTGCCGCCATGCAGCCACGCCAGCGGAGGTGGCGCTGCACCAAGACGGTGACTTTGCTGTGGTGGAGGTCAAGGACCACGGCCCGGGCGTGCCCGAGGCCTTGCAGGCGCGCATTTTTGAGCCCTTTTACCGGCTGCCCGGCGCGTCCGAGCAAGACGGCGGCGTGGGTCTGGGTCTGGCGCTGGTGCAATCCATTGCGCTGCGCCACGGCGGCACCGCGAGCTGCAGCAATCGCAGCGGCGGCGGCGCCTGCTTTACGCTGCGCCTGCCGCTTGCTACGGCGCTAGCAGCGGCTAAGCCATCGCCTTAAGAAACAAATCGCGGTCGGGGGCAAAATTTTCGTGCAGAGGCAGCAGCGCACCCCCTAGCGCGCGCGCGTCTGAGCCGATGTCACCCGCAATCAGCCGGGTGCGCCACAGGCCTTCCCAGTTGTAGTCTTCCAGCGCCTGCGTGGTTTGCGCCAGCAGCGCAGCCAGCATGGCGCGCGAGAACGAGCCGTCAATCACCACCGCGTCCAGGTCAAGAAACGCAGTGCCGCTGACCACGCACTGCGCCAGGGCACGCGCCGCCTTGCCGATCCACTGCTCGGTGTGCGCCAGGTAGGGCGCATGGGTGGCGCGGTCGTCATAAGCCGCGGTGGGCTCCAAGCCGGCCGCACCAAAGCGCTGCTCAAGTTCCCACAGCGAAGCGTGGCCAATCAGCTGCTCGGGCGCAACTGCAGCGTGCTCTCCCATTCGCTCGGGCGCCAGGTGCAAGGGCAGCGAGGCCACCGCCCCGGCGTTGCCATGCACGCCGCCGTGCAGGTGCGAGTTGATCACCATGCCGCCGCCAACAAAGGTGTCCACAAACAAGTACAAAAAGCTTTTCAAGTCGCGCCCGCGCCCGGCCACCAATTCGGCCACGCAGGCGGCCTGGGTGTCTTTGGCAAAGCTCACGGGCGTGTTGGTCATGGCCTGCACTTGGGCGGCCAGGTCAATGCGGTTCCATTGGTCCGAGGTCGCCTCCGACAAGCCCAGCATCTTGTGCCAGCCGCCCAAATTGAAGGGCGCCGCCACGCCCACACCTACCAGGCGCGGGGCGAGTTCGCCCATACCGGCCTCAATGGCTTTGATCCGCGCCGCAATCGTGGGCAGCAGGCTGGCGGCGTCGGGAAAGTCATAGGCCACGGTTTCGCGCTGGCGCACCTGGCCGGTAAAGTCCACCAGCAGGCAGTCCGTGCTGCGCCGCCCCAGCTTGATGCCCAGCGCAAACGCGCCATCGGGGTTGAGCGCCAGCGGCACCGAAGGCTGGCCAATGCGCCCGCGCACCGGCGCGTGGCGCATCAGCAGGCCATCGTCTTCGAGCCGGGTGGTGATCAAACCAATAGTTTGGGCGCTCAGGCCGGTCAGGCGCGCCAGCTCGGCCTTGGGCACACTGGCGTGCAGGCGCACCGCCTGCAAGACCACGCGCTCATTGAACTGGCGCATGCCCACATGGTTGGAACCCCGTGGACGCAATATTTGGGGCGCAGCGCCCGGGTCTGGCGCGGGGGAGAAATCGGCTTTTTTCATCGTGCCTCGATTTTCGCTCATCCCTTGATTTAGTCCGAAGCTGGGCTCTAACCGCGAAATTCGCAAAAAACACCGCAAATCTCACCCGTTTGGGGGATAGGCGCCCCACCAAGCCGGGCCTAAAGTCGTGCCATTGCTGTCACACAGTCAATGACGCAGAACTAAAACCATTGCGCTCATTGCCAAACTGCTCACCAGTTCCAACGAAGTCTCTGCGGAGACATTTACAAGGCACCTTCGGGTGCCTTTTTTTTGTCCGCCTACGGCGGCAGCAACGCCAGCACACGTTCTGGGTCTACATCGCGCAGGCAGCGGGTGTGCCCCAGAGGACATTCGCGCGCGAAGCACGGGGCGCAGTCCAACGGAGGTTGGTAGCTGGCGTCGTCTTTGAGCCAAATCACATGGGCCTGCGCACTCAGGGGTGGCGTGTGCAGCGGGCTCGACGATCCAAAGATCGCCACCTGCGGCACACCAAAGGCGGCGGCGACATGCATCATTCCCGAGTCATTGCTCACCACGGCACAGGCGGCACTGACCAGCGCCAGCGCCTCGGCCAGACCAGTGCGCCCCGACAGATCCAGACAGCGCCCCACGCCCGCTTGCTGCACTGCCTGGGCAATGTCGGCACACACGGGCGCGTCTTTGCCCGAGCCCAGCAGCAGAACCGCGCGCCCGGTGCGCTGCGCCAGTGTTTGCGCCAAGGTGGCGAAATGCGCCGTAGGCCAGCGTTTGGCCGGCCCGTATTCGGCGCCGGGCACCAGCACGTAATAGCCACCACGCTGCAAATCGAATGACGCCAGCGCGGCGTCCACTGCCACTTGCGCCACCGAGAGCTGCGGACGCGCGTGAGCAAACTCCGCATCGCCGCTCAAACCGCCGTAAAACGCCACCATGGGCGGGCGCTGGGTCTTGGACGGGTTGGGCAGGCGCTTGGTGAGCAAGCCCCAACGCGCCTCGCCTTGGTAGCCCACGCGCTCGGCAATACCCGCCCACCAGGGAAGCAGCGCGCTTTTGAGTGAATTGGGACAGACCACCGCGCGGTCAAACTGCCCGCGCAATTGGCGCGCCAACGCTCGGCGCGCCGCCCACTGCAAGCCGCCGTGGGCAAAAGGAAATTCAATGACCCGCTCTACCGCCGCCATGGCCCGGTACACCGGCGCCACCCAAGGTAGCGCTCCGACCGTAATGCGTTCACCCCGGGCATGCAGACGGCGCAAAAGCGGCTCGGTCATCACCGCGTCGCCAATCCATTGGGGCGCAATGACCAGCGTGGTCGTCATTGCGTAAAAGCCCCCTCGGGGGGCAGCGATCCCAACGCAGTGGGGGAGCGTGGGGGCACCACCCCTTGCGCCGGGCCGCCCCAAGCAAGGGG
>CANFNE010000025.1 GCA_947448105.1 Burkholderiales bacterium | reverse complement strand
GCCCAGGCCAAGGCCGCACCCGACAAGTTTTCCTTTGCCTCGGTGGGCAATGGTTCGCCCGGCCATTTGGCCGGTGAGCTGATGGTGATCCGCACCGGCGCGCACATGCTGCACATTCCCTACCGGGGCGGTGGCCCGGCCATTACCGACGTGATGGGCGGCCAGGTGCCGTACCTGTGGGTGTCCATCCCGGCCGCTGCGCAGCATGTGAAGGCCGGCAAACTCAAGGCGCTGGCGGTGTCCACCGTCAAGCGCAGCGCCGCTTTTCCGGATGTGCCCACCATGCAAGAAGCCGGCGTGCCGGACTTTGAAGTGGACTCCTGGTACGCCATGCTGGTGCCGGCCAAAACGCCCAAGGCCATCATTGACAAGCTGAACAAGGCCTTGAACACCGTGCTGGCCGAGCCTGCCATCCGCGCGCAACTGCTAGAGCAAGGGGCGGAGGCCGTAGGCGGCACGCCCGAGGCGCTGGGCAAAACCATTGCCGCCGAATTGCCCAAGTGGGCCAAACTGGCCAAAGACGCCAATATCAAGGCCGATTGAGATGCACGCACCTTCCACCGTTAACACCAAACCCCAAGACCTGGAAGCCCAGGCCGTGGTGCACGCCTTGGTGGCGCGCGCCCGCGCCGCCCAGCACATCGCCAACGGCTACGGCCAGGCCCGCGTGGACGAACTGGTGGCCGCTGCGGGCTGGGCCATCATTGAGCCCGCGCGCAACCAGGCCCTGGCCGAGTTGGCCGTGGCCGACACCGGCATTGGCAACGTGCCCGACAAGGTGCGTAAAAACTACCGCAAAACCTTGGGCCTGCTGCGCGACCTGCAAGGCGCCAAGTCGGTGGGCGTGATCCATGAGGACGCGGCCACCGGCATCACCGAGATCGCCCGCCCGGTGGGCGTAGTTTGTGCCATTACGCCGTCCACCAACCCGGCGGCCACGCCTGCCAACAAGATCATCAACGCGCTCAAGGGCCGTAACGCGGTGATCGTGGCGCCTTCGCCCAAGGGCTGGGCCACCAGTGCGCGCTTGTTGGAGCACATCCACGCCGAGTTCGACCGCATTGGCGCCCCGCGCGACCTGGTGCAACTGCTGCCCGCGCCCATTAGCAAAGCCGCCACCTATGCCCTGATGGCTGCCTGCGACTTGGTAGTGGCCACCGGCTCGCAGGCCAATGTGCGCGCGGCCTATGCCAGCGGCACACCGGCCTTTGGCGTGGGCGCGGGCAACGTCGCAGGCATCGTGGACGAGACGGCTGACCTGGCCTTGGCCGCCGAGCGCATCTTGCGCTCCAAAACCTTTGACAACGCCACCAGCTGCTCTTCTGAGAACAGCCTGGTGTTGCTCGACGCCGTGCGCGCTGCAGCAATAGCCGCTTTGCAAGCCCAAGGCGCGGTGCTGCTCACCTCCGCACAAAAGCAGGCTTTGCAAGCCGTCATGTGGCCCGACGGCAAACTCTCGGCAGCCGTGATCGGACAAAACGCCACCGTGGTGGCGCAGCGCGCAGGCCTCTTGGATGTCGCGGCGCTCAAGCCCCGCATCTTGCTGGTCGAAGAAGACGGCGTGGGCGACGCGCATCCGTTTTCGGGCGAGAAACTTTGCCCCGTGCTCACGCTCTATGGCGCGGCCGACTTTGACGCCGCTATCGCCCTGGTCGAGCGCATTTACACGCACCAAGGTGCCGGCCACTCGGTGGGTTTGCACAGCGCTTTGCCTGCACGCGCGCTGCGCCTGGGGCTGGAACTGCCGGTGAGCCGCGTGATCGTGGACCAGGCGCATTGCATTGCCACCGGCGGCAGCTTTGACAACGGCCTGCCGTTTTCGCTCTCCATGGGCTGCGGCACCTGGGGCAAAAACAATTTTTCCGACAACATGAGCTACCGGCATTACCTGAACATCACCCGCATCTCGCGCCCGATTGCAGAGCGCATGCCTACGGAAGAGGCGATTTTTGGCAGCTACTTTGCCAAGTTCGGCCGCGCATGAGCCCCAAAAATTATTCGCGTACCGTGCGTGCGCTGCTGGAACACCAGGCGCTGGTGCGGCCGGCGGCGGTATACGCGCTGGCGGTGCCCGCCGAGCCCGCTGCATCGCCCGCGGCGCCCGCGGCACCCGCGCAACTCAGCTTTGCGGACATGGCGCGCAGCAGCCGCCAGGTGGCCACACTGTTGTTGAGCCAGGGCTTGGTGCCGGGCGACACCGTGTCGCTGGTCATGCCCAATGGCCTGAACACTTTGCGCCTATTGGTGGGTGCTTTGCACGGTGGCTGGTGCGTGAACCCGGTCAATCTGCTGAGCAGCGCCGCGCAAATGGCCTATGTGCTGGAGCACAGCGACTGCAAACTCGTGGTCGCCAGCCCCGACTGGGCCGAGCGCGTGCGCGCCGTGCTGGCCACGCTGGCGCGCCCGGTGGCGCTCTTGGTGTGCAGCCCCGATGTCGATACCGCGCAAGACATCTTGCCCAGCGCTACCACTGACACGCGCGAGCCCAGCCCCGACGCGCTGGCGCTGCTCATGTACACCTCGGGCACCACCGGCGTGCCCAAGGGCGTGATGCTCACGCAGTCCAACCTGGCGGCCAACGCGCTGTCCATCAGCACCGAGCACGCCCTCTCGCCGCATGACCGCGTGCTGGCCGTGCTGCCGCTGTACCACATCAACGCCTTTGCCGTGACCATGCTCGCGCCCCTGGCGCACGGCGGCAGCCTGGCCATGCCGCCCCGGTTTTCGGCCGGTGCGTTTTGGCAACAGGCCACGCAGTCGCGCTGCACCTGGATCAACGTGGTGCCCACCATGATTTCGTATTTGCTTGAAGGCGCCGCGCCACAGGCCGATGTGTCGGCCATCCGCTTTTGCCGCAGTGCCTCGGCCGCGCTGCCACCGGCGCATTTGCGGGCGTTTGAGTCCAGGTTTGGCATCGGCATCATCGAGACCATGGGCCTGACCGAGACCGTGGCGCCGGCATTTTCTAATCCCTTGCATCCAGATGGGCGCAAGCTCGGTGCCGTGGGCCGGGCCTCGGGCTGCGAAGCGCGCGTGATCGACGCCGCGCTGCAGAGCGTGGCCGACGGCACCACCGGCGAGATCGCCATTCGCGGCCCGCAGGTGATGCGCGGCTATTACAAGAACGAAGCCGCCACGCGCGACAGTTTTACCCCCGACGGCTGGCTGCGCACCGGCGACCTGGGCCACCGCGACACGGACGGCTTTTTCTTTGTCACCGGGCGCATCAAAGAACTCATCATCAAGGGTGGCGAAAACATCGCTCCGCGCGAGATTGACGAGGCGCTCTTGCGCCACCCCGCAGTGCTGGACGCCGCTGCCGTGGGCATCGCGGATGCGCACTACGGCCAGGAAATCATGGTGTGCGTGGTGCTGCGCGAAGGCCACACGGCGGACGAGCCCGCGCTGCGCGACTTTTGCACGACGGCGCTTGGGCGTTACAAGACGCCCAAGGTCTTTCACTTTGTGCCCGATTTGCCGCGCGGCCCCTCGGGCAAGGTGCAGCGTTTGAAGTTGGTGGATTGGGTGGCTCAGCACGCCGCTGCTTAAGCTGCGCCTGCGCATAAACTGCGCAAGCCCTGCAACCACTCGGACGTTTCCCGCCGTGAAATCCCACCACCGCCTACCCCTGCCCACCATTGGCCTTGCCGCGCTGTTGCTGGCCCTGTTGCCCTGCGCGGCGCAGGCCAGCGCGCAACTGCAATGCACGTTTGAGGTCAACTCCGAAACCCACCACACGGTGCACGGCACCGCCACCGACCCGTACACCGTGGCCGCCGTTCCCATCGGCAACCGCTTTCGCTTCAAGGCCATCGTGCTGGCGGCTGCACCAGATCTGGCAACCGATGTGGCACCCGACGCGGCGCAAGCTGCACCCGCCGCCATCGAGAGCGTCAAGCTCTACGTCTACTACAACACCCGGCGCCAGCCCATGGTCATGCAACACGTCCACTACCTGCAGCCCGTGCCGCTGCGCAAGCCCGCGCCCGACGCACTGACCGGACGCGTGGCCCTGTATTCACCCTTGCTGGGCAAAGAGCTGCAATACCAGTGCGCGCTGGCGGAGGTATCGCCATGAACGCGCGCACTTGGGTTTGGCGCGCACAGCGCTTGCTTGCCGCCGCCGGGCTGATCGGCGCCTGCCTGGCGGCGCAGGCTGGCGTAACCGAAGCGCCCGTGGCGCCCGGCGCTGGCACGGTTTCACTGGTGGTGGTGGGCGACATCATGTTGGAAGACGGCCCGAGCCGCGCCATGCGCCGCGGCCAAGACCCGTTTGCGGGCTTTGCCAAATTGTTCAAAGAGGCCGACATCCGCATCGGCAACCTGGAATGCGTGGTGGCCACCATCGGCAGCCCCGAAGACGACAAGCCCAATGTGTTTCGCGTGCCGCCCAGCACGCTCAAATACGTCAAACGCCACTTAGACGCCGTGGGCCTGGCCAACAACCATTCAGGCGACTACGGCCCGCAGGCTTTTGCGCAGATGCTGGGTTTGCTCAACGGTGCGGGCCTGGGCGTCTACGGCGGCGGCCTGAACCTGACCCAGGCGCACACGCCCTGGATCGTGGAGCGCCGGGGCTTGCGGGTGGCGATTTTGGGCTACGACGAGTTTCAGCCGCGCAGCTTCGAGGCCGACACCGACCGGCCCGGCGTGGCCTGGAGCGAAGACGCGCAAGTGGTGCGCGACATCCAAGCCGCCCGCAGCCGCTGGAAGGCCGACGTGGTGATTCCCATCATGCACTGGGGCTGGGAAGACCCGGTGTCCAACGCCCGCCAGCGCCAACTCGCCCGCACCATGATTGACGCTGGCGCCGACGCCGTCATCGGCGGCCACCCGCACCAGGTGCAAGACACTGAGCGCTACCAAGGCAAGCCGATTTTTTACAGCCTGGGCAACTTTGTGTTTGACGGCTTTTCTGACCCCGTCAACAACCGCGGCTGGGCCCTGCGCCTGGAGATCGACAAGTCCGGCGTGCGCCATGTCGAGGTGCACCTGGCGCAGATCGGCCCAGGGGGTTTGCCGCAGCCTGCGGGCACGGTGGCCGCGCCCTGATCTGGCCTGCAAAACCCACCGAAAATACCGCCATGCTGCACTACGAAACCGTCCCCGTCACCGCCTTCCAACAAAACTGCTCCATCGTCTGGTGCGATGAAGAGCGCCGCGCCGCCATCATCGACCCCGGTGGCGATATGGAGCTGTTGCTGGCCACCGTCAAACGCCTGGGCGTCAAGCTCGAGCAAATCTGGATCACCCACGGCCACCTGGACCACGCCGGGGCCACGGCTGATCTGGCCGAGCTGCTGCACCTGCCCATCATCGGCCCGCACCCGGCGGACCAGTTCTGGATTGACGGCATGCCCACGGCGGCTGCCGCGTATGGATTTCCGCCGTCCCGCAGTTTCACGCCCACGCGCTGGCTGCACGACGGCGACACCGTCACCCTGGGGCCCTACACCCTGCAGGTGCGGCATTGCCCCGGCCATACGCCGGGCCATGTGGTGTTTTATTCGCCCGACATCGGCCGCGCCTTTGTGGGCGACGTGCTGTTTGCCGGCAGCATTGGCCGCACCGACTTTCCGCAGGGCGACCACGACACGCTCATCAACAGCATCACCCAGCGCCTGTGGCCCATGGGCAACGCCACGGTGTTCATTCCCGGCCACGGCCCCGAGAGCAGCTTTGGCGCGGAGCGCGTGCGCAACCCCTATGTGGGCGGCACCTGAGCCGGAGCCAGCGCCATGAGCATTGCGTCGGTACGTGCGTTTTTTGCGCAGCGCCAGCTTGACCTGCCTATTCTGGAAACCGAGGCGCTGACGCCCACGGTCGAGTCGGCGGCGCTGGCGCACGGCGTGGAGCCGGGGCGCATTGCCAAAACCTTGGCCTTTCGCCTGGGCGACGGCCGCGTGGTGTTGCTGGTGGCCGCCGGCCACGCGCGCATTGACAACGCCAAGTTCAAAACCGCTTTTGGCAAAGGCAAGATGCTGCCCGCCCACGAGGTGCAAGACCTGACCGGCCACCCGGTCGGCGGCGTTTGCCCCTTCGGTTTGGCCCAGCCGCTGCCCGTGTACCTGGACCACAGCCTGCACGCCTTTGACGAGGTGCTGCCCGCAGCCGGCTCGGTCAACAGCGCGGTGCGCATCAGCCCGGCGCTGATGGCGCAAGTGACGGGTGGGGTGTGGGTGGATGCTTGTCGCTAGCGGGCCGCATTCCTGCGCCTATCCGGCGACGTGCCCGTCCCCGGTCTTTCGAAGTTAATCGGTAAAAAGGCTCTTGGCATGCGCATGTTCAGACTATTGTTGTCAATGTGTTTTTTGGTGGCTGCGCCAAGCGTCTTTTGCGCTCCTTGCGCACCAGAAGACTTTGAGACCCACGTCAGTGGCAGCGCCCAGTGCCTTTTAATGCGCCGTTTTGGTCCGACCGAGCCCGAAACCATGGTGGTCTGGCTCCACGGGGACGTGTCCTCGGGTGGGCCCGCCAATTACCACTTCGCCCCAGCGCAATCGGCGGCGACGCAGTTTGCAGGTGCCCATGTTTTGTCCATCGCGCTGGTGCGGCCGGGTTATCCGGATGGCAGCGGTGAGTCTTCGACGGTTGCGCCAGGGAGCGGCGGCCGGACCGACCATTACACCCGTGAAAATCTGGAAGAGGTGGGTGTAGCCATTGAGCGCTTGCGTGCGCACTTCAGGCCGAAGTTTGTCGTTGCAGTAGGCCATTCGGGGGGCGCTGCTACCACCGCCGTGTTGCTGGGCATGAAGCCTGGCTTGCTGGATGCCGCGGTGCTGGTGGCCTGTCCGTGTGAATTGGTGGCTTGGCGAGCCAACCGGCCCGGCGCGCGCCCATGGACGGCCAGCGAAAACCCGCGCAGCTGGGCCGACAAGGTCAGTACCGCAAGCCAAGTCATCGCGCTAACCGGTTCCAAAGACGACAACACGCAGCCCGATCTGGCCCGTGGCTACGTTAATGCCTTACAAGCGCGCGGGGTAGACGCACGCTTTGCGCTCGTGCCCGATGAAAGCCACAACGGCGCATTCCGGTCGCCACAGGTCAGCAAGGCCTTGGCCGATCTGCTGGCCGCACGGCCTGCGCCTTAACCTACTTCCGCGCTAGATACACCCCGCCCACCACCAGCGCCATGCCTGCGAGCGCGAGCTGCGAAAACGATTCGCCAAACAGCGCCCAGGCCACGATCGCCGTGCAGGGCGGCACTAGGTAAAACAGGCTGGCGATGTTGACCGCACTGCTTTGGCGAATCAGCCAATTGAGCAGACTGACCGCTCCCACCGACAGCACCAGCACCAGCCAGACCAGGGCAAACACCATTTCACCGGTCAGGTCCATGCGGCCGGTCTCGAACAGCCAGGCGCACAGACCGGTGGCCAGCGCCGTGGGCACAAACTGGGCGACTGCGCCGCTGCGCCAGTCAAAGGCCGGGCAAAAGCGCTTTTGGTAGAGCGTGCCTGCGGTGATGGCCAAGAGCGCCACCACGCAAGGCAGCAGCGCCTGCAACCCAAAAACCGCGCCCAGCTTATTGGCCACCACCAGCGCCACGCCGGCCAGCCCCAGCAACAGGCCCAGCCATTGGCGGCGCAGCACCGTCTCGCCCAGCAGCCAGCCCGCGCCCACGGCGGTCAGCAGCGGTTGCACCCCCACCACCAGCGCCGCCACGCCCGCGGGCAGTCCCAGCGAGATGGCAATAAACACGCCGCCCAAGTACACGCCGTGCAGCAGCAAGCCAGCCACGCCGATGTGAAACCAGGCGCGCGCGCCCTTGGGCCACGGCGCGCGGGTGGCCAGCGCAATGGCCAGCATCAGCACCACCACGGCGGCATAGCGCACAAACAAAAAGGTCAGCGGCTCGGTGTGCGGCAGCCCCAGGCGCGCACCGATAAAGCCGGTGGACCAGAGGACGACAAAAAGCAGGGGAAAGGCGCCAGAAAACCGGGCAATCATGGTCAATACGTCTTTCAAAATAGGAAGCCCGAAAAGCAAATCCGCTTACCCGGGAACGGCGCAGCGCGTGAACTCACGCGGTGTGGCGCTTTGGTTTTTATTGCTCCTGCGCCCCGCCCCCCAGCACCTTGTACAGCGTCACCTGGCTTTGCAGCGCCGCCAGTTGCACGTTGATGAGCGCCTGCTGGCTGGCAAAGGCGGTGCGTTGGGCGTCCAGCCAATCGAGCTGGCTGGCCGCACCGTTGTCCAGGCGCAAACGGGTGAGCGCCAGGCGCTCGTTGTCGGCCTGGGCCAAGGCGGTTTGCGCTTGCAGCTGGCGTTCCCAGCTACTGCGCGCAGCCAGGGCGTCGGCCACTTCGCGAAACGCGGTTTGCACCGCTTTTTCGTACTGCGCCACGGCAATGTCAAAGCCCACTTTGGCAGACGCCAGATTGGCCTCGTTGCGCCCGCCGTCAAACAGGGGCAGCAGCAACTGGGGAACAAAGGTGTAGCTCCAGGAGCCGTCCTTGAACAGCGAACCCAGCTCGCTGCTGGCGCTGCCGGCACTCGCCGTGAGCGCAATGCGCGGAAAGAACGCGGCACGCGCAGCGCCAATATTGGCATTGGCCGCAGCGAGCTGCTGCTCGGCCTGGCGTATGTCAGCCCGGCGCGTGAGCAGCTCGGACGGCAAACCTGCGGGCAGCGTGGGCAGGCTAATGACTGGCGCATCGGCGCCCAAAAGCCCGGTTTGCGCGGCGGAGAGCGGCTGGCCCAGCAGCAGCACCAGGGCGTTTTCGTCCTGGGCGCGCTGGCGCTGCAGTTGCGCCAGGCTCACACGCGCGCCTTGCACCAGAGACTGCGCCAGGCGCACATCGAGCTCGGACGCGGCGCCGTGCTCCAGGCGCAGCGCGACCAGTTGCAAAGACGCCTCGCGCGAGGCCAGCGTGTCTTGCGCCAGGCGCAGCAAGCGCGCGTCGGCGCCCAGGCCCATCCAGGCCTGCGCCACGGTGGCAATCAGGCTGATCTGCGCGGTGCGACGTGCTTCTTCTGAGGCCAGGTACTGCGCCAGCGCCTGCTCTTTGAGGCTGGCCACGCGGCCAAAAAAGTCGAGTTCGTAGCTGCTCATCAGCAGGCCGCCGGTAAAGCTGGTGGCCATATTGCCGCTGCTGTTGGGCGCGCGGCTCAGGCCCAGACCGGCGTTGAGCGTGGGCAACCCGTCGGCGCTGCGCAGGCCGAGTTGGGCGCGGGCCTGTGCCATATTGAGCGCCGCCACCCGCAGGTCGCGGTTGTGTTCCAGCGCCTGCGCGATCAGGGCTTGCAGCGCCGGGTCGGTAAAAAACGTGCGCCAGGGCAGCAAGTCGCCTGCCGGAGCGGCCTCGGGTGCCTGGGCGCTCGCGGGCCACTGGGGCGCAATCGGCGCTGCCGGGCGCTTGAACACGCTGGGCGTGCTGCAGGCGGACAAGGCCAGGGCGCCAACCATTGCAGATGCCAAGAGGCTCAGGCGCAGGCAGCGCTGCGCGGCGGTATGCATGCCGGTGTGTGGGTGTTTATTCATCGCTGTGCACTCCCATGTGCGCCGCTTGTGCGGCATGGACATCGTGCTGGCGGGCGCTGCCCTTGAACAGGCCGCGCACCACTACAAAGAAGATCGGAACAAAGATGACGGCCAGCGTGGTGCCCGTCAAAATGCCGCCCATCACGCCAGTGCCAATCACCCGCTGGCTGGCCGAGCCCGCGCCGGTGGACAAAGCCAGCGGCAACACGCCCAGCGTAAACGCCATGGACGTCATCACAATCGGGCGAAAGCGCAGGTGCGCTGCGGCCAGCGCCGACTCGATCAGGCCCTTGCCCTGGGCTTGCAGGTCTTTGGCAAACTCGATGATCAAAATCGCGTTTTTGGCCGACAGGCCAATGATGGTGATCAGGCCGACCTGGAAATACACGTCGTTGGCATAGCCGCGCAGCAGCGTGGCCAGCAACACCCCAAGCACGCCCAGCGGCACCACCAGCACCACGGCCAGCGGAATCGACCAGCTTTCGTACAGGGCGGCCAGGCACAAAAACACCGCCAAAATCGCAAAGCTGTACAGAACGATGGACTGCGAACCGGCCAGCTTTTCCTCGCGCGACAAACCCGTCCATTCAAAGCCAAAGCCCGCTGGCAACTGGGCCGCGAGCTTTTCCATCTCGGCCATGGCGTCACCGGTGCTAAAGCCCGGCGCTGCGCTGCCGCCTATGCGCATGGCGGGGTAGCCGTTGTAGCGCACGGTTTGCATGGCGCCCTTGATCCAGCGCGTGCTGGCAAAGGCTGAGAAAGGCACCGACTGGCCGCGCGCATTGAGCACGCTCAGGCGCAGCAAATCGTCGGGCTGCATGCGCGCCGGTGCATCGGCTTGCACCACCACACGTTGCAGGCGCCCGGCGTTGGGGAAGTCGTTGATATAGGCCGAACCCAGCGTGGTCGAAATGACCGTGTTGATGGCGTCAAAGCCCACGCCCAGAGCCTGGGCCTTGTCGCGGTCAATGTCGAGCTGCAGCTGCGGCGCGTCTTCCAGGCCGTCGGGGCGCACCTGGGTAATGACCGTGCTTTTGGACGCCATGCCAAGCAGTTGGTTGCGCGCGGCCAAGAGCGCGTCGTGGCCCAGGCCTGCGCGGTCTTGCAAGCGGAAGTTAAAGCCCGAGGCGTTGCCCAACTCGGGAATGGGCGGGGGGCTCAGGGGAAAGATGAAGGCGTCGTGGATGCCAGCGAGCGCGCCAAAGGCGCGCCCGGCCAGGGCCTGCGCCGAGCTGCCGGGGCCGGGCCGCTCTTTCCAGTCTTTCAGGGTAATAAACCCCAGCGCGGCGTTTTGCCCCAGACCGGCAAAGCTGTAACCCAGCACGCCAACGATGCTCTGCACTTCCGGCTGCTTGAGCATGAAGCCTTCCACCTGCTGCATCACCGCGCGGGTGCGCTCTTGCGTGGCGCCCGGGGGCAGTTGCACATTGACCAGCATGGTGCCTTGGTCTTCGTTGGGCAGGAACGACGTGGGCAGGCGCTGGTAGACCACCGCCGCTGCACCGACGATGGCGGCATATATCACCAGGTAGCGCGCCGCGCGCGGCAGCATGCGCGCCACGCCGCGTTCGTAGCCCTTGGCGGTGCGCGCAAAGCCCCGGTTGAACCAGCCAAAAAAGCCGGTCTTGGCGTGCTGCTGGCCTTTTTCCATGGGCAGCAGCAAAGTTGCGCACAAGGCGGGTGTGAGCGACAGCGCCATCAGCGCCGAAAACGCAATCGAGATGCCCATCACGGCCGAAAACTGGCGGTAAATATTGCCCACCGAACCGGCGAAAAACGCCAGCGGCACAAACACCGAGATCAGCACCACGGTCACACCAATAATGGCGCCCGAGATCTGGCCCATGGCCTTGCGCGTGGCGTCCAGCGGCGAGAGCCCCTCTTCGCCCATGATGCGTTCGACGTTTTCGACCACCACAATCGCGTCGTCCACCACGATGCCGATCACCAGCACCATGCCAAACATGGTCAGCACGTTGATGGAAAAGCCCAAGGCCAGCAGCGAGGCAAAGGTGCCCAAGAGTGCCACCGGTACCACGATGGTCGGGATGATGGTGTAGCGCCAGTTTTGCAGGAACAAAAACATCACCAAAAACACCAGGGCCACGGCTTCGAGCAGCGTCTCGGTGACTTGGCGGATAGAGATTTCAACAAAGCGCGAGCTGTCGTAGGGAATGGTCCAGCCCATGCCCTTGGGGAAAAACTTTTCCAGCTCTTGCATGCGCGCGCGCACCGCCTTGGCCGTGGCCAGTGCGTTGCCCGTGGGCGCGAGCTGAACGCCAATGCCGGTGGACGGCTTGCCGTTCAGGCGTGCCGAGGTCGCGTAGCTTTGGCCGCCCAGGGCGATGCGCGCCACGTCTTTGAGGCGCACGGTCGATCCGTCGGCGTTGGCGCGCAGCACGATGCGGCCAAACTGCTCCGGGCTGCTGAACTGGCCGTTGACGATGACGGTGGCGGCCACACCCTGGCCGGCCACATTCGGCAGGCTGCCGATCTCGCCTGCAGACACCTGCACGTTTTGCGCACGGATGGCGTTGTTCACGTCGTTGGCCGAGAGGTTGTAGCCCAGCAGTTTGGCCGGGTCTATCCACACGCGCATGGCGCGCTCGGTGCCAAACAGCTGCGCCTGGCCCACGCCGGGCACGCGCTGCAGCTCAGGCAGCACATTGCGCGCGGCGTAGTCGCCCAGGGCCACCGGGTCCCAGGCCGGGTCGTCGGAGTTGAGGATGGTGAAGAGCAAGAAGTTGCTGCGTGACTTGTCCACGCGCACGCCCTGTTGCGTCACCGCTTGGGGCAGGCGCGGGGTGGCGCGGGCCAGGCGGTTTTGCACATCCACCTGCGCCAGGTCGGGGCTGGTGCCGGGCTGAAAACTCAGGGTGATATTGCCCGAGCCGTCGGCTTGCGCCACCGACTCCATGTAAATCAGGCCGGGTGCGCCATTCATTTCGCGCTCAATCACCGCGAGCACCGCGTCTTCCAGGGTTTGCGCCGAAGCGCCGGGGTAGACGGCGCTGACCACGATCGAAGGGGGCGCCACCGGCGGGTACTGCGCAATAGGCAGCTGGGTGATGGACACCGCGCCCACCACCATGATGAAGAGCGCAATCACCCAGGCAAAGATAGGGCGGTCGATAAAAAATTTGGCCATGGTGCGTGCGTCCTAGCGGCTGGCGGCAGAAGCTGCTGGGGCCGGAGCGGCTGCGCTGGCAGGCGCGGCAGCCGACGTTGCCGCACTGGCGGGGGCCGCCGGCTTGCTGCCGGGCGCGACCCAGGGCACGGGTTTGACAGGTGCGTCACCGCGCAGCTTTTGAAAGCCGTCGACCATCACCTGTTCGCCGCTTTGCAGGCCTTCCAAAATCACCCACTGGTTGCGCTGCTGGCCGCCCACCTTGACCGGACGCGGTTTGGCCTTGCCGTCTTCACCCACCACCATCACCGTGTCGCCTTGGGCCGAACGGGTGACCGCCTGCTGCGGCAGCACGATGGCGTTGCTGGCTTGGGCCTGCTCCACGCGCACCCGCACATACAAGCCGGGCAAGAGCGTGCCCTGGGGGTTGGGCACTTCGGCGCGCAGAGTGATCTGGCCCGAGGTGGCGTCCACCGTCAGGTCGGAGAACAGCAGACGCCCGGCGCGGGCGTATTCGCTACCGTCCTCCAATACCAAGCGCACGCTGGCGGCCTGGCTGCCGCTGGCGCGTTTGAGTTTGCCGGCCTCCAGGGCCTGGCGCAGTTTCATGACGTCGCCCGCAGACTGGGTGAAGTTGACGTACATCGGGTCGATTTGTTGCACCACCGCCAGCGGCGTGGCTTCGCCCTGGCCGACCAGGGCGCCTTCGGTGACGAGTGCGCGGCCAATGCTGCCGGCAATCGGTGCAGTCACAGCGGCGTAGTTCAGGTTGATGCGCGCGGTTTGCGCGGCGGCTTTGCTGACGGCCACGTCGGCTTCGGCCTGCTTTTGCGCGGCCTGGGCCGCTACCAGCTCTTGCTGGCTCACGGCTTTGGCGGCGGCCAGGGGTTCGTAGCGCTTGGCCAGCGCGCTGGCTTGCACCAGGTTGGCCTCGGCCTTGGCCACGCTGGCGGTGGCGCTGTCAAAAGCGGCCTTGTAGGGCGCGTCGTCAATCTCAAACAACACCTGGCCGGCCTTGACGCTGCTGCCCTCAACAAACAGGCGGCGCTGCAAGATGCCCGCGGCGCGCGCACGCACCTGGGCTACGCGCGAGGCTTCCAGCCGGCCGGGCAGCTCGGTGACCAGCCCCACATCGGCGGTGCTGACGGTGACCACCCCCACTTCGGCCGGGGGCGGCGCGCCGCCTGCGGCGCCCGGTCCGCCCGCAGGCGGCGCAGCGCTGGGCCCGCAAGCGGCTAAGAGCGCGGCCAGCGCCAGGGTGGTCAGGGCAAACCGGGCGCGGGGCGCCTGGCTGCGGGCGAGAGGGGTCTGGAACAAGGGCATGGTCAAAGAGGTCCTGGAAAGGAAAAGACAAAACGGGCTTGCAAGCGCTGCAACACGGGTCAGTTTAATGGGCTGGGATGGCGCTGCAGCGCTCCAAGGGCATGGGGCGCGGCGCTTGCAAATGCGCTGGCATATGTCACCGTGCCTGTCACCGTGCCTCGCGCTTGCGACTACGATAACCGGGCCCGCCCGCCTTGCCTGTCGCCTCTTGGGCTTGGGGCGGCGGTCGCCTCCACACACTGCCCCGCCCCGAGACCTTGCCCATGCCCGCCATCACCCACTTGCTTTACCTGCACGGTTTCAGATCGTCCCCGGCGTCGGCCAAGGCCACGCTCATGGCGCAGGCCGTCGCGCAGCGCCACCCGCAGGTGCTGTGGTGCTGCCCGCAGTTGCCGCCGTCGCCGCGCCAGGCCATGGACGCAGTGGCCGCGCTGATTGCCGACTGGCCCCGCGCGCACATGGCGGTGGTGGGCTCATCGCTGGGCGGGTTTTATGCCTCGTGGGTGGCGCGCCAGACCGGCTGCAAGTCGGTGCTGCTGAACCCGGCGGTGTTTCCTGCGCGCGACCTGGCGCGCCACATCGGCGCGCAAACCCAGTGGCACGCGCCCGAAGAAAACTTTTACTTTGAAGCGGCGTTTGTGGACGAACTGGAGCAGCTCGCCCAGGAGGGCAGCCACGCGCCCGGCCCCGAGCTGGCGCTGATCGCCCAAGGCGACGAGGTGCTGGACTGGCGCGAAATGCGCGACCGCTACCCCCGCGCGCAGCAAATCATCTTGCCCGGCAACGACCACGCCATCAGCGACTTTGCGCTGCACCTGGATGGGGTGCTGGGGTTTTTGGATTTGGTGTGAGGCG
>CANFNE010000024.1 GCA_947448105.1 Burkholderiales bacterium | reverse complement strand
TCTACCAAGCGGTGGCTGAAAGCATGGCGTCCGAGCAATCGGCACGCATGGTGGCGATGAAGTCCGCGACCGACAACGCTGGGAACGTTATCAACGAACTCAAACTGATTTACAACAAGACGCGTCAAGCAGCGATCACGAAGGAACTCTCCGAGATCGTTGCGGGTGCGGCTGCTGTCTGATTTTAATTTTTGGAGCAAAGAGTATGGCTCATGAGAACACCCATATGAACGCAGGCGTTCAGGGCAAGATTGTTCAGTGTATTGGTGCGGTGGTTGACGTTGAGTTTCCACGTGACCACATGCCCAAGGTGTATGACGCCCTCAAGCTGGAGGGTACTGCTCTCACGCTCGAAGTGCAGCAGCAGCTCGGTGACGGCATCGTCCGCACGATTGCGCTGGGCACGTCCGATGGACTGCGTCGCGGTCTGATGGTGACCAACACCGGTGCTGCGATTACGGTGCCGGTCGGTAAAGCAACTCTGGGACGGATCATGGACGTGCTGGGTTCGCCCATCGACGAACGCGGCCCGGTAGACCAGACGCTCACTGCTTCCATTCACCGCAAGGCGCCGGCCTATGACGAACTCAGCCCTTCGCAAGAACTGCTGGAGACCGGTATCAAGGTGATTGACTTGGTTTGTCCTTTCGCCAAAGGCGGTAAGGTTGGCTTGTTCGGCGGCGCCGGCGTGGGCAAGACCGTGAACATGATGGAACTGATCAACAACATCGCCAAGGCGCACAGCGGTTTGTCCGTGTTCGCTGGTGTGGGTGAACGTACCCGCGAAGGCAATGACTTCTACCATGAGATGGCCGACTCCGGCGTGGTGAACCTGGAAAACCTGGGCGAATCCAAAGTGGCCATGGTGTACGGTCAGATGAACGAACCCCCGGGCAACCGCTTGCGCGTGGCCTTGACGGGCTTGACGATCGCCGAGTCCTTCCGTGACGAAGGCAAAGACGTGCTGTTCTTCGTCGACAACATTTACCGTTACACCTTGGCCGGTACCGAAGTGTCCGCGTTGCTGGGTCGTATGCCTTCTGCCGTGGGTTACCAGCCTACGCTGGCTGAAGAAATGGGCCGCTTGCAAGAGCGTATTACTTCCACCAAAGTGGGTTCCATCACTTCGATCCAGGCCGTTTACGTGCCAGCAGATGACTTGACCGACCCGTCTCCTGCTACCACATTCGCGCACTTGGACTCCACCGTGGTGTTGTCCCGTGATATCGCGTCGCTCGGTATTTACCCCGCCGTGGATCCCCTGGACTCCACCAGCCGCCAGCTGGACCCCTTGGTTGTGGGCGAGGAGCATTACGCAACAGCCCGTGCGGTGCAGGGAACGCTGCAGCGTTACAAAGAGTTGCGCGACATTATTGCGATTCTTGGCATGGACGAGTTGGCACCGGAAGACAAATTGACCGTGGCCCGTGCGCGCAAGATTCAGCGCTTTCTGTCGCAACCGTTCCACGTGGCTGAAGTGTTTACCGGCTCGCCTGGTAAGTACGTCACCCTGGCAGAAACCATCCGCGGTTTCAAGATGATTGTGGCTGGTGAGTGCGATCACCTGCCCGAGCAAGCGTTCTACATGGTCGGAACCATCGACGAAGCGTTTGAAAAAGCGAAGAAAGTCTAAAGACCTTGTGGGACAGACCTTAGCCGCACGGCAAGCTCTGTCCCCAACTGATGAGGAAGAATATGAACACCATCCACGTTGATGTGGTCAGCGCAGAAGAGTCCATCTTCTCCGGGGAAGCGCGCTTCGTGGCGCTACCTGGCGAGGCGGGCGAACTGGGGATTTATCCCCGGCACACTCCGCTGATCACGCGCATCAAGCCTGGCTCGGTGCGCATTGAAATGGCCGACGGTAGCCAAGAGTTTGTGTTTGTGGCGGGCGGCATTATTGAGGTGCAGCCGAACTGCGTGACCGTGTTGTCCGATACCGCCATTCGCGGCAAGGATTTGGACGAGGAAAAGGCCAATGCAGCCAAAGCCCTGGCGCAGGAAGCCATTAAGAACGCCAAAAGCGAGGTGGATTTGGCGGTTGCGCAGTCCGAGCTGGTGATGTTGGCCGCGCAACTGGCGGCCCTGCGAAAATATCAGCACAATCGCTGATCTGCTTTTCCTCCCAGCGCCCCAAAGCCGCCCCCGGGCGGCTTTTTCTTTGTCTTATTCCCTATGAATTACACCGCCCCCTGGTGGCTGCCCGGCGGCAACCTGCAAACCATTGTTGCTGCCAAACTGGGGCGGCGCTTCTCAGGCGATGCGCCCGTCTACATGCGTGAGCGCTGGCAGACGCCTGACCAAGACTTTATCGATCTCGACTGGCAAGTTGTGCCCGATGCACCGAACTCGCCCCTGCTGGTGCTCTTTCATGGGCTGGAAGGCTCCTCACGCAGCCACTACGCGGAGTCTTTCGCGGAGTTTGCGCGGGATCAAAATTTAGCCTATGTGGTGGTGCACTTTCGCGGCTGCAGCGGCGAGATCAACCTGGCGCCCCGGGCTTACCACTCCGGTGACTTTGAGGAGATCGGGTGGATATTGGAGCGCTTGCGCCAGCAACATGGAGGCCCAGTGCTGGCCGTGGGTATTTCTTTGGGGGGCAACGCGTTGTTGCGCTGGGCTGAAGAAGCAGGCCGCATGGCGGGGCAAACGGTATATGCGCTGGCTGCGGTGTGTGCGCCGGTGGATTTGGCCGCCAGCGGCGTTTGTATCGGCAAGGGCTTTAACCGACAGGTTTACACGCGCATGTTCTTGCAGAGCATGAAGCCCAAGGCATTGCGCAAGCTCGCGCAGTTTCCCGGTCTCTTCGACGGCGACGCCTTGCGAGCGGCGACGGATCTGTACACCTTCGATAATCTATTTACCGCGCCGCTGCACGGTTTCAAGAACACGGAAGACTACTGGCACCGGGCGTCGGCCAAACCCGGCTTGGGCCGCATTCGCATACCGACGTTGGTGCTCAACGCCCGCAATGACCCGTTTGTACCGGCAGCATCGCTGCCAGGACCTCAGGATGTCGGTGACTGGGTGACCTTGTGGCAACCGCGTGGTGGCGGCCATGTGGGTTTTCCTGTTGGTGCGCCGCCTACCAGTCTTGCTGCCTTGCCGCAAGCGGTGGGTGGCTGGTTGCTGCAAAATCGGTGAACACTAGTCACAGCGCACGGAGCCCGACGCAATGGATGACATCGTTAAACAGGCCATGGCCAAATGGCCCAACGTCCCCGACTGCTACGGCTGGCTGGGTTTGGACGCGCGCGGCAACTGGTTTATGCGGGACGACCGTGCCCAGGCCTGTGGTGCATTCGCCAGCGGCAAGCCGGGAGCCAAGGGCTCCATGCTGCAGCACGCCAAGCTCATTGAATTCATCGAACGCAATTACGCAAGCGACGCGCAGGGTGGCTGGTTTTTTCAGAACGGACCACAGCGGGTGTATGTTGAGCTTGAAGCGACACCGCGCGTCTGGCGGATGGACGAACGCGGCGCCATTAGCTCCAACGCTGGCCAACCCGCCGCGTTTGAACGCTTGCTGATGGACGAACACGGCTGGCCCTATTTGCAGACCTCTGCTGGGTTTGGATTAGTGCACACGCAAGATGTGGGCGCCCTGGCCGCAGCAGTAGAGCGATATGCGTGGCCGGTGGAGGAGGTGCTTCTGGCGGATTTGCCGCAGCGCTTTGCCTATTGCACCAGCCCTCAGGCACTGCATTTGCCCGCGCCACACGGACAATAAAAAACCGACGCAAAGCGTCGGTTTTTTATTAGGGTTAGCCAGTGTTACTTGGCTGCTTCGGCGGCTGGCTTGGGAGGTTCCGGGAACTTAGCGCCGCCAGCGTTGGCCATATAGACCACGGCGCGGGCGATTTCATAATCGGCAAAATCGCCGCCACCTTGCGCGCCCATGGCGTTCTTGCCCTTGAGGGCCGAATTCCACAGTGCGTCAAAGCCGGTTTTGATGCGAGGGCCCCAGGCCACCGCATCGCCAAACTTGGGCGCACCTGCAGCGCCATTGGCGTGGCAGGTAGTGCATTGGGCTTTGAATACTTCTTCGCCTGTTTTCATTTCGCGATTGGCGTCGCGAATCTCGACCGAGCCTATTTTTTGAATCCGCTCAGCCACCGACTTTTCCATATTCACCGCGCCCGCTGCGGGCTTGCTGGAGGAATTGACGTAGTACACCAAGCCGATGATTACAAAGATAGGAATCACAAAGGAGAAAAAAACTGCCATCAACAGTTGCTTGGGGTTCTTGACGGGACCTGTATGGTCCTCTTCGTGCGCTGCTGCGTGGCTATGGTCGCTCATGGTGTCCTCGGATGGTTCGGGGCTGGTAAATCAAGATGGAATTATAACGGCGGTGCCTGCACGAAACCCCCCTACAATCCGCAGCTCGCACATGCGGCTGTAGCTCAGTGGATAGAGTATTGGCCTCCGAAGCCAAGGGTCGTGGGTTCGATCCCCGCCAGCCGCACCAAGCTTGGACAAACCGAAGGCCTTGGACGCTTTGCACGCAGGGCCCTTATTCAGAATGCCGGTGGTCTTGTGGCGGCAGCGATCGTGAACTTGAATGGCCCGTTCATAATGGGTCGCCTTGCCGGGGTGACTGGCCCAGGCGGTCTTCTTTTCCAAACTTGAAGCATGCGCCAAGAATTTATCTTAGAAACACGGCAACTGAGCAAAGAGTTCAAAGGCTTTGTAGCGGTCGACCACGTTGACTTGCGGGTGCGCCGGGGCAGCATCCACGCCTTGATCGGGCCCAATGGCGCGGGTAAGACCACCTGCTTCAACCTGCTGACCAAGTTTTTGACGCCAAGTTCGGGCCAGATCCTGTTTGAGGGCCAAGACATTACCGCCTTGTCGCCCGTGCGTATTGCCCGCCAGGGCGTTATTCGCTCCTTCCAGATTTCATCGGTTTTCCCGCATCTCACGGTGCTGGAAAACGTCTGTATCGCGCTGCAACAGCGCTTGATGAAGACGTCCTTCCAGTTTTGGCGCTCGGAGCGTGTGCTGGACCAGTTGCACCCCCGTGCACTCGAACTTTTGCGTGAAGTGGACCTGGAAGCCTACGGCGCGATTCCCGCGGTGGAACTGAGCTACGGCCGCAAGCGCGCGCTGGAGATCGCCACCACCCTGGCCATGGACCCGCAGCTCATGCTGCTGGACGAACCCACACAAGGCATGGGCCTGGAGGATGTGGATCGCATCCGCCAGCTCATCAAAAAAGTGGCCGCCAACCGCACCGTGCTGATGGTTGAACACAATATGAGCGTGGTGTCGAGCATCGCCGACACCATCACCGTGTTGCAACGTGGCGCGGTGCTGGCCGAGGGGCCGTACGCCGAGGTGTCGCAAAACCCGGCTGTGATCGAGGCCTATATGGGCAGCGCCAGCACCGCCTTAAAGGGAGCGCACTGATGGCCGCCACCCCTATTCTTGAAGTCAAGGGCCTGCACGGCTGGTATGGCGAGTCGCACGTGCTGCACGGCGTGGACTTTTCGGTGCAAGAGGGCGAAGTCGTCACCTTGCTCGGGCGCAACGGCGCAGGCCGCACCAGCACGCTTCGCGCCATCATGGGCCTGATTGGCAGCCGCAAAGGCTCGATCAAGCTCTGGGGGCGCGAGACCATTGGCATGCCAACACACCAGATCGCCCGTCTGGGCGTTGGCTACTGTCCTGAAGAACGCGGCATCTTTTCCTCGCTGTCGACCGAAGAAAACCTGTTGCTGCCGCCCACGCTGGCGCCGGGTGGCATGTCGGTCCAGCAGATTTATGCGATGTTTCCAAACCTGGAGTCACGCGCCCAAAGCCAGGGCACGCGCTTGTCGGGCGGCGAGCAGCAGATGCTGGCCGTGGCGCGCATTTTGCGCACCGGCGCCCGGCTTCTGTTCCTGGACGAAATTTCAGAAGGACTTGCACCGGTGATTGTGCAAAAGCTCGCCGAGATGGTGGTGGCGTTGCGCAAGCAGGGCTACACCATCGTGATGGTGGAGCAAAACTTTGTGTTCGCCGCGCCGCTGGCTGACCGGTTTTTGGTGATGGAGCACGGCACCGTGATCCAGGAATTCACCCAAGCTGAACTGCCCTCGCGCATGGACCGGTTGCACGAATACCTGGGCGTCTGACTGCCCGTATCTTTTTGTATCGCTTTTTTACCCACTGGAGACCGACATGAAACTCAAAAAAATTGCCGCTGCCTGCGCCCTGACCACTGTGGGCCTGCTGGGCGCGGGTGCCGCCCACGCCCAAATCTCGGGCGACGTGATTCGCATTGGCTTTATCACCGACCTCTCCGGCCTGTACGCCGACATTGACGGACCTGCGGGCGCCGAGGCCATCAAGATGGCGATTGCCGATTTGGGCGGCATGGTTGCCGGCAAGAAAATTGAACTGTTGGTGGCCGACCACCAAAACAAGGCCGACGTGGCCGCTGCCAAAGCGCGGGAATGGTTTGACCAGCAAGGCCTGGACATGCTCATTGGCGGCACCAATTCGGGCACCAGTTTGGCCATGGCCAAAGTCGCGCTGGAAAAGAAAAAGCCCTTTTTCCCTGTTGGCGCCGGTAGCTCGGCCCTCACCAATGAGCAGTGCTCGCCCTACACCACGCACTATGCCTATGACACCGTGGCCTTGGCCAAAGGCACGGGCCCGGCCGTGGTGAAGGCTGGCGGCAAGAGCTGGTACTTTTTGACGGCGGATTACGCCTTCGGTACCGCGTTGCAAAACGACGCCAGCACCGTGGTCAAGGCCGCAGGCGGTAACGTCGTGGGCTCGGTGCGTCACCCGCTCTCGGCCAGCGATTTTTCTTCCTTTATGTTGCAAGCACAGTCGAGCAAAGCGCAAATTCTGGGCCTGGCCAACGCGGGCGGTGACACCATCAACGCGGTCAAGGCGGCCAATGAATTCGGCATCACCAAGACCATGAAGCTCGCGGGATTGCTGATGTTCATCAACGACGTGCATTCGCTGGGCCTGCCTGCCACGCAAGGCATGTACCTGACCGACAGTTGGTACTGGAACCAGTCGCCCGAGTCGCGTGCCTGGAGCAAGCGCTTTTTCGAAAAATTCAAGCGCATGCCCTCATCGATTCAAGCCGCTGACTACTCGGTCACGCAGTTCTATCTCGCTGCCGTCAAAGCTGCGGCTTCTGACGACGGTGATAAGGTCATGGAGCAAGTGCACAAGCTCAAGGTCAACGACATGTACGCCAAGGGCGGCTATGTGCGTCCCGACGGCCGCATGGTGCACGACATGTTCCTGATGCAGGTGAAAACGCAGGCCGAGTCCAACACGCCTTGGGATTACTACAACCTGATTTCCACGACCAAGGGCGACGAGGCATTTACGACCAAGGCCGAATCCAAGTGCGCTTTGTGGAAATAAAAATCGGCTGAACCATGGACGTTTTTGGCATTCCCATTCAGGCTTTTCTGGGCCAGCTCTTGCTGGGGCTGGTCAATGGCTCTTTTTACGCCATGCTCAGTCTCGGCCTGGCCGTGATTTTTGGCCTCTTGGGCATCGTCAACTTCGCCCATGGAGCGCTGTACATGGTCGGCGCTTATGTGGCTTTTGTGCTGCTCGACACCTTTGGCATTGGCTACTGGTGGGCGCTGTTGATTGCGCCGCTGCTGGTGGGTGGCTTGGGGGTGGCGATTGAACGCACGCTGCTTAAACATCTCTACAAGATCGACCCCATCTACGGCCTCTTGCTGACCTTTGGGCTGGCACTGATTGCTGAGGGCGTGTTCCGCGACCAGTTTGGCGTCTCGGGGCAGTCGTACCCGGTGCCCGAGCTGCTGCGCGGTGCCACCAACCTGGGCTTTATGGTCTTGCCCAACTACCGCGCTTTTGTGGTGTTTGCTTCCCTGGTGGTGTGCCTGGGCACCTGGTTTGTCATTGAGCGCACGCGCTTGGGCAGCTACCTGCGCGCCGGTACCGAAAACCCGGCGCTGGTGCAGGCCTTTGGCATCAACGTGCCGGTGATGGTGATGCTGACCTATGGCGCAGGCGCCGGGCTGGCTGCGCTAGCGGGCGTGCTGGCCGCGCCTGTGATTCAGATCACGCCGCTCATGGGCAGCAACCTCATCATCGTGGTGTTTGCGGTGGTGGTGATTGGCGGCATGGGTTCGATTTTGGGCTCCATCCTGACCGGCCTGGCGCTGGGCCTGATCGAGGGCCTGACCAAGGTGTTTTACCCCGAGGCGTCGAGCATCGTGGTGTTTGTGATCATGGCGCTGGTGCTGATGGTTCGGCCCGCCGGCCTGTTTGGCAAGGAAAAGTAATGAACGCTGCGACCTCACTTACGCGCCGCAGCCACATGGCCCTTTGGTTGGCGCTGGCCGTGTTGCTGGCCGCGCCCTTTATTGGGCTGTACCCGGTTTTCATGATGAAGGCCTTGTGCTACGCCATTTTTGCGTGTGCTTTCAATTTGCTGCTGGGATACACCGGCTTGTTGTCCTTTGGCCACGCCGCCTACTTGGGCGCGGCGGCTTATGCCACCGGCTGGTTGGTGCGCAGCCAGGGTTGGTCGCCCGAGCTCGGGGTGTTGGCGGGTACGGCGGTGGCTGCGGCCTGCGGCTTGGTCGTGGGGCTGATTGCCATTCGCCGCCAGGGCATTTACTTTGCCATGGTGACCCTGGCCATGGCGCAGATGATTTACTTCGTTTTCCTGCAAGCGCCCTTCACCGGCGGTGAAGACGGCTTGCAAGGCGTGCCGCGCGGCATGCTGTTTGGCGTGCTCTCGCTGGCTGACGACCGGGTGCTGTACTACGTGGTGCTGGCGGTGTTTGTGGCGGTGTTTCTGGCCATCATCCGTATCGTGCATTCACCTTATGGCCAGGTGCTAAAGGCCATTCGTGAGAACGAGCCGCGCGCCATTTCGCTGGGCTACGACGTGGACCGCTACAAGCTCATGGCTTTTGTCATGTCCACCGCGTTGGCGGGCTTGGGTGGTGCTATGAAATGCCTGGTGCTGGGCTTTGCCACCCTGTCGGATGCACACTGGTCGCTCTCGGGTGAAGTGGTGCTGATGACGCTCCTGGGCGGCATGGGCACTTTTGCCGGTCCGGTGGTGGGGGCGTTTACCATCATCGGCCTGCAAAACTTTCTGGCCGATCAAGTGGGCTCGTGGATCAACGTCATCATCGGCGGCATCTTTGTTGTCTGCGTAGTGGCGTTTCGCAAGGGCTTTGTGGGCGAACTGCTGGCTTGGCAGGCGCGGGGAACCAAAAGCTAAACCGCGGCGCGCGGGCCAAACGCCTGGTAAATGCCTGGCAAAACGGCGGCGAGATGGTTCATCTCTTGGGCGCAATGCACCATCAGTTCTTGGGCTTGCGTAGTGGTGAGCGGTTGAAGCCAGGTGGCCAGGCGCGACACGGCCTTGCCCAATGTGCCCGGCATGCCACGCGGTCGCAGATTGTCACCACCGAGCCAGAAGCGTGAGCGCATTTCGCAGCCGCCGGGTAAGGGGCGCAGTTGGTGTACCAGCCAGCCTGTCTCCAGCGGCGTGCCACTGAGCGCGCCTCGTGCGCAAATGGCCACTTGTCCGTCGGCCTTCAAACGCGCTTCGTCCAGTCCCAGGCTGGCCGGTGCTACAAAACGGATATCCAAATCAAGGCGGCTCGGGCCCACATATTCCACCACCTTGGACACACGCCCGATGTAGTGATGCAGGTCTGCGCGACCGTCTTGCCAGGCCACGTGCACATGGGCCTGCGGGTGCCAGAGCTTGTAGCGTTGCGCTTCACTGCCGTGCCATGCAAACCACCAGTTCCACATCGCCGGCGTTACACCGGGCATAAGGGTCAGGCAAAAAACGCGAATTGCGCCGTCCGGGCTCAGGGTGTAGCCAGTCTCTATCGGCAAGTAGCCCGGCGCCTGCAAACTGGACGCGCTTTGCACCGGCGGCAAGAGTTCGTGGGCTACGCCACCGTTAGCCACGGCCTCGCGCACATGCTCAGGCAGTGCCGCCATGTGCGGTTTGTAGAACTTTGCATAGGGGCTGCTTGCCAGTTCTTGTGGGGTGTAGCCCAGGTGTAATTCGCGGTGCTGTGCGTTGGTCATGTCCGTGAGCGCTTAAAAGCTGCGCTGATAACCAAAGCGCACCACGGTCACGCGGTTGCCTGTGATCGAATAGCCAGCGCTGGAACCTGTTCCGTCCAAGGTGGTGGTCGGGTTGCCTTCCAGGCTGAAGCTCAGGTCCGAGGCATTGTCCAGCTTGAATGTGGCACCCGCTGTGATCGCCAAGTTGCTGACGGCGGGGGATGTGATGTTTTGTGCCGCCCGATCGCTCTCAATTTGTCGGGTGTTGGTGCTGATGCCGCCACGCAAGGTCCAGTTCGTGTCCAGTTCCCAGGCCGCGCCTAGGCGCAGCACTTGCTGGTTTTTCCAGCCCTGTCCGGAAGGATTTTGGTTGGCCTTGACGTCGCCATATTCGATCATTAAATAGTCTGCTGCCACGGTTAGCGCGGGTGCGGCCTTCCAGGCCAAGCCTACACCGTACTCCGACGGCAGATCAATCTTGCCGTCGCTGTAAGCCAAGATGTCTTTGGCATAGTCGCCTAATTGGCCCATATTGGTTTTGAACTTATAGGTTGCGCCCAACGATAGTTCGGGGTTGGTTTGCCACAGCACTCCGAGGCGTGCGCCAGTACCGCTGGCCGTTTGTGTGCCGTGGGCAGGTAGTTGTGCGGGGAATCCCATAGGCGTAATTGCCACCAGTCCCTGAGAGTTCAGCTGCTGCGTAGCGAAGTTCACGCTCATTCCCAGCGCCAGGTTGGGTTGTACTTTCCAGGTAATGCTCGGGATGATTTCGGCCACCTTTTGGCTGGCCTGCACATTGGTGAGTCCGGGGAACGGCAGCAGTGGTTTGCCAAAGTCCACGCCGGCGCCCGCTGCCGACAAACTGATACCCGCCGTCAGGGTGGGGCTGATTACCCAATTTGCGCCGCCTTCGGGCGCTGACACTGTTGTGTTGTCCTCAAAGGTTTGAGCACCGACCAAGCCAGGGATGGCCGGCGTATTAGCGGTTGACTGCCCGTTAAACACAATCACATTGATCGCGAACGACTGCGGCACAAACGCCATACCCGCCGGGTTGTTCACTGCCGCAGATGCGTCCAGCGGCAGCGCAATCGACGCTCCGCCCATGCCAGCATTTTTGATGCCGTAGCCGCCGAGTTGCGCGCCGTTCATGGCCTGCGCTGGCAACGCGAAAAGTACGCCGCTGCCAAAGAGTGCGGCGAGCAGGCGTGTGGGTTTCAGCTTGGAAGGGGTGTGTGATGTTGACATGGGGAATCCTCCTTTTAATTTGCGAATACATATCAATATGGATTTTGATAATGTATTGCCTGGGCCGTGGTCGCAAACTTGGTACTTACCCTTGTCGGCCCAATCTGCCAGGTTTCGTACGCTGTTCCCGACGCGCTGGCCCTTCTGCGCGCGCTCTTGGCCGGCTTGCTACGCTCTATGCGCTTGAAGCGACGCAATGCGCAGATTTCATTCCCAACGGCGGTTGCCAGTTGCGAGGACAATCCACGCTTTTCTCCCAACCCTTAAGCCTACGCATGACAGACCTCCAAACTTCCACGCCCGCTCTCGTTACCCCCGAGATGTTTGACGAGATCGACGCCATTCTTGACGACCTGCGCACCCGTAACGACGAAACGCCGCAGTGGGAGTTTTGCGAAGGCGTGCTCGCCGCGCTGGTGTGCTGCCGCCGCGCCATTGCGCCCGACGAATACCTCGAACTCCTGCTCGGTGTCGCCCCAGCCAGCGAACCAGCCGACGAGGCGGTGGAATACGAAGGCAGCTTTGCCGACGCCGCCCAGCGCGCGCGCTTTATGGACATCTGGAACGCCCGCTGGGCCGAGATCGCCGCGGGCTTGGCCTCGGGTACCAAGTCGCTGGACGAGGAAAGCGCCTACCAGCCCGAGGTGATGGACGTGCGTGGCGCCATCGCGTCGCTCCCTGAGGCCGATCGCGCCGAGCTGGGTGACGACGCTATTCCCTCTTTTGCCCAGGTCTGGGCTTTGGGTTTTATGTTTGCCGTAGAAAACTGGCCCGAAGAATGGGCTGCGCCGCGCGACAGAGAGGCCTCCAAGTGGCTCGACGCTGCGCTCGAATCTATGGTGGCCCTGACTGAAGACGACACCGGCCCCATCGAGGTGGCCCCGTTCAGCCACGACGAGCCCCCAAGCATGAGCCAGGCCCGCGTAGATGCATTTGCCGACGCCGTGTGGGCGGTTTATGACCTGTTTGAACTGTGGCGCGGCATAGGCCCCCGGGTGGAAACCGTGCGCAAAGTGGCCGGCCCCGGCCGCAACGACGCCTGCACCTGCGGCAGCGGGAAGAAGTTTAAGAAGTGTTGCGGGGCGTAAAGCCCCACTCTAAGGCGCTAAAGCCTTAGAACTTCATGCCTACGGTGACGCCGTAGCTGATCGGATCCAGCGTTACATCCAGGGTCTGGCCGGTGGACAAGGTGTTCTTGGTTTTAAGCGGTGTCTTGCTGTAGAAAACATCCACAAACCATTTGTCGTTCAGGGCAAACGTCGCTCCAATCTGCGCGCTGACGGTGAACTGTGAATCCACTTTCAGCGTAGTTGGGCTGCCGCCGGGGTTGGTCATGGCGGTCAGTGCGCCGCTGCCAGATTCGTTAAAGAAATAGGCGTAGGTCGGGCCAATACCGATATAGGGCCTGACAGACGCATCGGCTTCTAGAAAACGGTATTGGAAAAACACCGTCATGGGCAGCGCCTGCACTTCGCCGATTTGCCCGGCATTGGCCAGCGCGCCGGCGCCG
This sequence comes from Burkholderiales bacterium, assembly GCA_947448105.1. Lineage (GTDB taxonomy): Bacteria > Pseudomonadota > Gammaproteobacteria > Burkholderiales > Burkholderiaceae_C > Allorhodoferax. The sequence continues at coordinate 2,647 of CANFNE010000024.1, read as the reverse complement.
TAGAGCTTGTGTTTGAAGGGCAGGGCCAGGGGCAAGTCCACCGAGAAATTGTCGGTGTACATGTAGGTGACCCCCCCACTGACCTGGCTGGCCGAGCCGACATCGGTCTTTGAATTGGGAAAGCTCGGCGCACTCATGGCGCCGCTGGCGACCTGAGGTGCAATGGTGGTGGCGCCAGCGCGCGCCATCCAGGTGCCGGCAGTTTGCGAGAAAGCGGCTTGGGTGGCGAGCGCAATGCTTGCGACTGCAATGAACTTCAAGGTAGTTGTCATGTTTTTCTCCGTGCAGTTCTTGGGTTTACAGCCAACCGGCCAGTACCAGTTCTTTGGTGACTAGTTGGGCGAGAAGCTGGTAGCCATAGGGCGTAGGGTGAAAGCCGTCTGAGAACGCATAGGTCTTCCACCAATTGCTTCCACCCACGGCGCCGGTCGGTGGTGTCATTGCAGACAACGCTGTGGCGGTGCAGGTCGCAAAGTTGTAGCTTGCGCTAACGCCACTTCCGGTAGCGGGGCACGCCGGAGTTGTGACATTGGTAAAACCATACTGGGCCGGATTGGCAATTTGATTGTCCATTTCCGTGTTCAGATCTACGATCAGCACAGCGCTGTTGCCAGCAGCGCGTGCCTTGATCCGTGCATTGAAGGTTCCAACCCAGGTTCTGATCAAGGTGTTGGTTTGCGCTCGCGCGGTCGCGCCCGCAGTTCCGCCCCCATAGGCCGTAGCCACAGCATCCAATACTGCTTGGAACCTCGGCGTGTTTGTAATTCCAGGCAGATTCACAATGACCACATGCGTGGCGCCATGGTCTAACGCGTTTGTTTTTACAGAGTCATAGAAGGTGTTTGCCAGGGCCGTCATGTACTCCACGCCTTTTGCTGGGAACTCCGCTGCAGAAGCGGGCGGTGTGACGGACAGCGTGGACAGCAGGGTTGCGAAGGCTACGCCACCGTCACTAGATGCGCCCAAATATGCGGTCGCCAGATCTGCTGCGTCATTTCCGCCACCATCGACCAATAGCAAGTCGCGTGCGCTGAACGTGCCGCCTGAGACAGCCAGAGCAGTGGATAACTGGGTCGCTACGGCCATAGGACTAGTGTTGCCCCCGGTTTGCAGTGCGTTGTTAATTCGTGCGCCGCCGATGGCAAAGCTAGTACAGCCGACCGTGCTGTTTGCCTCAAACCCGGTTGTCGAATCCGTACCTGTGGCTTGGTAAAAATTGCAAAGCGAATTGAACCCGTAGGCGGCGGCAACCCGTTCAGTCCATATTTTGTGGTCACTGCCTTGCACGGAAAAAATTCTTCCCAAGGTCGATGCGTCTGACAGGCGATCGAAGGTGCCGCTGTCCGACAGACTGTCACCCATGACTTTCACGGAGGTAAACGACACCTTCGGCGACTGGTCCCCATTCCCCCCGCCCCCGCAAGCTACCAAAAGCGCGGCGCTCAGGCCCAGCGCCAACAATTTGAAAGAACGCATTTTTTGGGGCTCCTATAAAAGTACGACCGTGCTAATTGACGGCATGCTTCGCACTCTAAATAGATCGCCTGAGCCCGTGAATACGGGTATACCCGTCAACCTGATCTTTCTTGCGCTAAGCCACTTAGCGGTACCGCAGCTTCATCACCAGGATGCAAGTTGCCAGCGACACCGTGATGGCGTTGGCAATCACGATCGGCCATGCGCCCAAGAGCAGTCCGTAGACCAACCACAATCCGACGCCCAGGGTGAAGGCGCTGTACATCCCCAGGGAAATGCCGCTCACGTCCTTGGTGCGAAACGTGTGCATCACCTGCGGCACAAAACTGGCGGTAGTCAAGGTAGCGGCAACAGAGCCTATCCAGTCGGCAGCCAGCATTAATTTCCTTCGGTATCTTGGGCGGTCCAGTCCACCAGCGCATCAAAGGCGACGCGGGCGGCATGGGCGTTAGGGTGGTTGGCCAGGGCGACCAGCACATAGCGCTTGCCGCTGGCGCCGTGCACATAACCGGCAACAGCGCTTACGCCGTTGAGGCTGCCGGTTTTCAGGTGCGCGCTGCCGGGGCTGGCGACTTTGGCGCGTTTGAGCGTGCCGTCCACGCCGCTGATCGGCAGCGAGGCCATCAGCTCGGGCATGAGCGGCGAGCGGTACGCGGTTTGCAGCAGCAGGCCCAGGGCGCGGGCGCTGATGCGTTCCTGGCGCGACAGACCCGAACCCTTGTCGATGTCCAGCGGCTCGCTGGCGCTGATGCGGGTTTGCCACCAGCGCTCCACCACGGCGCGCGCGCCGTCCAACGTGGCCACCGAACCGCTGCCTTCGCGCCCCAGCGTCAAAAACAGCTGCTGCGCCATCACGTTATTGCTGTATTTGTTGATGTCGCGAACGATCTCAGCCAGCGGCGGCGAACGCAGCTCCAACGTGGGCGCGCCCGCCAGCAGGGTGGCTGGCACTGGCCCGTAGCGCACCGTGCCGCTGAGCTGGCCGCCCATGCTGAGCCACAGGCCGTGCACGGCGCGCGGCGCGTAACTGGCCGGGTCGGCATAGGCCACGGGCCAGACTTTTTCTCCGCAGTCCGCCGGGAAGCCACCGGCAAAGCGGATGCGCGCCGGGTCGCTCAGCGTGGCCTTGAGCGCGCCCCGGTAGTCGCCGCAGGGGCCGCCGATCAGCGGC
>CANFNE010000023.1 GCA_947448105.1 Burkholderiales bacterium | reverse complement strand
CATCCATGTTTTCGTTAGAATGGCTTGTGAATTTCGCGATAAGCGGTAATAAGCCCGTGTAAAAAGTTCACGATGCAAAATTGCAGCTGGCAACGGTCGGTGGATCTCTGAATTTCTCGCAAACTCTGCGGAACGCCTGTGGATAAGCTGAGCATAACTTTGCTTCCTAACCGCCTTGCTTTGGTTTTCCGGTATTTTTGGTCTGTGCTTTTTCCGCTTTTTGCCTACAATGAACTCCCAGCTTTCGCAGTTGCCAAAGATTGTTGGTTCAGGGCGCGTTCGTTCAAAGACGCGCCCTTTTTTCTGGCCGCTCCTTTTTCATCCCTCTCTTTGAAGCACTTGCTTGATGCAACACATCAGAAATTTTTCCATCATTGCCCACATTGACCACGGCAAGTCCACGCTGGCCGACCGCCTTATCCAGCGCTGTGGCGGACTGGAGGCGCGCGACATGCAAGCCCAGGTGCTGGATTCGATGGACATCGAAAAAGAACGGGGCATCACCATCAAGGCGCAAACAGCAGCCTTGCATTACAAGGCGGCCGACGGCCAGACCTACAACCTCAATCTGATCGATACCCCCGGGCACGTGGACTTTTCTTATGAAGTGAGTCGTTCGCTCTCAGCCTGCGAGGGCGCGCTGCTGGTGGTGGATGCCAGTCAGGGCGTGGAAGCCCAGACGGTGGCCAATTGCTACACCGCGCTCGACCTGGGTGTTGAAGTGGTGCCTGTATTGAACAAGATCGACCTGCCCAACGCGGACCTGGACAACGCACGCAGCGAGATTGAAGACGTGATCGGCATCGACGCCACCGACGCTATTGCCTGCTCCGCCAAAACCGGCGTGGGCATTGACGAGATTTTGGAAGCCATCGTGGCAAAGATTCCGGCGCCCAAGGGCAATCCGGACGGCCCCTTGCGTGCCATGATCATCGACAGCTGGTTTGACGCCTATGTGGGCGTGGTCATGCTGGTGCGGGTGGTGGACGGGCGCCTGGCCAAGGGCGAGCGCATCAAGATGATGGCGTCAGGCGCTACCTACAACGCGGACAACCTGGGTGTGTTCACTCCCGCCAATGAGCCGCGTCCCTTTTTGCAGGCGGGCGAGGTGGGTTACATCATTGCCGGTATCAAGGAGTTGCAAGCGGCCAAGGTGGGTGACACGGTGACACTCATCAAACCGGGCAGCGGTGGCGCTGCCGCCACGGCGACCGAGGCGCTGCCGGGCTTTAAAGAAATTCAGCCCCAGGTATTTGCCGGTCTGTACCCGACCGAAGCCAGCGAGTACGACTCTTTGCGCGACGCGCTGGAAAAGCTCAAGCTCAACGACGCCTCGCTGCACTACGAGCCTGAAGTGTCGCAAGCGCTGGGTTTTGGTTTTCGCTGCGGCTTTTTGGGCCTGCTGCACATGGAAATTGTGCAAGAGCGCCTGGAACGCGAGTTTGACCAGGACCTGATCACCACCGCGCCCAGCGTGGTCTACGAGGTCATGAAAAACGACGGCACCGTGGTGATGGTGGAAAACCCGTCCAAGATGCCCGACATCGGCAAGACCGCTGAAATCCGCGAGCCTATCGTTACCGTGCACTTGTACATGCCGCAGGAATACGTGGGCGTGGTGATGACCTTGGCCAACCAAAAGCGCGGCATCCAGATGAACATGGCCTACAAAGGCCGGCAGGTGGTGCTGACCTATGAGATGCCGCTGGCCGAGATCGTGCTGGACTTCTTTGACAAGCTCAAGAGCGTGAGCCGCGGTTACGCGTCCATGGACTACGAGTTCAAGGAATACCGCGCCGCTGACGTGGTCAAGGTCGATATTTTGCTGAACTCGGAGAAGGTGGACGCGCTGTCCATCATGCTGCACCGCACGCAATCGCAGTACCGTGGCCGCGCGGTGGTAGCCAAGATGCGCGAGATCATTTCCCGCCAGATGTACGACGTGGCGATCCAGGCCGCCATCGGGGCCAACATCATCGCGCGTGAGACAATCAAAGCCCTGCGCAAGAACGTGTTGGCCAAGTGCTACGGCGGCGATATTTCGCGCAAGAAAAAGCTCCTTGAGAAACAAAAAGCAGGTAAAAAACGCATGAAACAGATTGGCTCCGTGGAAGTGCCCCAAGAGGCATTCCTGGCAATTTTGCAGGTGGAAGATTGATGCAAGCGCTGACCGCTTTGGTGTTGGGCGCCTTTGTGGCCTACGCGGGTTCTTGGTACCTGGGCTTTGTCGAAGGCAACTTTGCGCTGCTCTTGTTCATGGCCAGCGTGGTCAGCGGCCTGTACTGGGTCGCTGAGCGTTACTACTTTTTGCCCGCGCGGCTGGCCGCTGCGCAGCGCCTGGAAGCGGCCGACGCGCAACGCCGCGCCGAACTGGCCAAACAAGGCATCACCCAGGTGGACAGCAGCGTGGCGCAAGCCCAGGCCACGATCCTGGCCCAACCCTGGTGGCTGGATTGGACTGCCGGACTGTTCCCGGTCATCATTTCAGTGTTTTTTTTGCGCTCATTTATTGTGGAGCCTTTCAAGATTCCATCGGGCTCCATGATTCCCACCTTGCTGGTAGGTGACTTGATCTTGGTGAATAAATTCCACTACGGCCTGCGCTTGCCAGTGATCAACGCCAAGCTCACCGAGGGCACCAAGCCCCAGCGCGGTGACGTGATGGTGTTTCGCTACCCGCCCAAGCCCAGCCTGGACTACATCAAGCGCGTGGTGGGTCTGCCGGGTGACACCGTGGCTTACCTGAACAAGCGCCTGACCATCAACGGTCAGGTGATTGAGACCCAGTCGGTGCCGGAGTTTTTCGACGAAGACGCCATGCGCTACTTCAAGCAGTACGAGGAAAAGCTGGGGGATAAGCCCCACCGCCTGCTCAATGACGACGATCGGCCCGCCTTTGTGCCGGGCACCGACCGTTTCCCGGGCTCCGAGGCCTGCAACTACACGGTTGAAGGCGTGAGCTGCAAAGTACCCGAAGGCAGCTATTTCATGATGGGCGACAACCGCGACAACTCGCTTGACTCCCGTTACTGGGGTTTTGTGCCTGAGCGCAATATTGTTGGCAAGGCGTTTTTTGTCTGGATGAACTTTGGTAGCTTGAAGCGCATCGGGTCCTTCCACTAAATCGGTTTGAACCACGACATGCAACAGTTGCAGCAACGGCTGCAACACGTTTTCAAAGACCCCACCTTGCTGGCGCGGGCGCTGACGCACCGCAGCTTTTCCATTGACCACTACGAGCGCTTGGAGTTTTTGGGCGACTCGGTGCTCAACCTCGCGGTGTCTGATTTGCTTTACCTGCGCCTGAGCGCGCTGCCCGAAGGTGATTTGTCGCGCGTGCGCGCCAACCTCGTGCGCCAGGACACCTTGCACAAGTTGGCGGTAGACCTGGGTTTGCCCAAGCTGCTCAAACTCGGCGAAGGTGAAATGCGCTCGGGCGGCCCTAAGCGCCCCTCTATATTGGCCGATGCGTTGGAGGCCATCATCGGCGCGGTGTATCTGGATGCCGGTTACGCCGCAGCCCAAGCGCTGGTGCAGCGCCTGTTTGAGGCAGTAGACGTCAACCCGCAGATGGACGCCATTGGCAAAGACCCGAAAACCGGGCTACAAGAGTGGTTGCAGGCCCGCAAGCTCAAGCTGCCCGAATACCGGGTGGTAGCTGTCATGGGCGCGGCGCACCAGCAAAGTTTTGACGTAGCCTGCGAAATTGCCGAGCTGCGTCTGTCCGAGCGCGGCATTGGCGGCTCACGCCGCGCCGCCGAGCAGGCCGCCGCCGCCGCCATGCTGCAAACCATTCATACCAAGGTCGACCATGACAACTAAAAAAACAACGCCCAAGACCAGCTCTGTTCCACTGCCCGCCGCCGCCGTGGTGCCCCGCATGGACGACGGCGCCGACCTGGAAAGCATGCTCGAAGGCTTGCTCAAAACCACACCGCGCGCAGCTCCCGGCGCTGCCACGCAGGACGGTGAGCGCTGCGGCCTGGTCGCGATTGTGGGCAAGCCCAATGTGGGCAAGTCCACCCTCATGAACGCGCTGGTGGGGCAAAAGATCAGCATCACCTCGCGCAAGGCGCAAACCACGCGCCACCGCATTACCGGCATCCACACCCGGGGCGCCACACAGTTTGTGTTTGTGGACACGCCTGGTTTCCAGACCCGGCACAACAACGCGCTGAACCGCTCGCTCAACAAGACCGTGATGGGCGCGGTGGGTGATGTGGACCTGATTTTGTTTGTGGTGGAAGCTGGTATGTTCAACCAGGCCGATGCCAAAGTGCTGGCGCTTTTGAGCAAAACCGTGCCCACGCTCTTGGTGGCCAACAAGCTCGACCAGGTGAACCGCCGCGCCGACATTGCGCCTTGGTTGCAGGAAATGCAGCAGCGCCACGCCTTTGCCGAATTTGTGCCCATGTCGGCCAAAAACGCCAAAGACATTGAACGCATGCTCGGTATTTGCGAAAAATACCTGCCCGAACAAGGCTGGTGGTACGCCGAAGACGAGCTGACCGACCGCAGCGAAAAATTCCTGGCCAGCGAAACCGTGCGCGAAAAGCTGTTTCGCCTGACCGGGGACGAACTGCCCTACACGTCCACCGTGGTGATCGACAAGTTTGAAGAAGAGCCGGGCCGGGGCAAGCAAAAGCGGCTCTTGCGCATTGCAGCGACGATTGTGGTGGAGCGCGATGGCCACAAGGCCATGGTGATTGGCGACAAGGGCGAACGCATCAAGCGCATCGGCATGGAAACCCGGGTCGAGCTGGAAAAGCTGCTTGATTGCAAGGTTTTCATCGAGATGTGGGTCAAGGTGCGTTCCGGTTGGGCCGACGACGAAGCCCGCGTACGCTCGTTTGGTTACGAGTAAATGGCCACCCGGCGCATCGCAGACGAGCCCGCGTATGTGCTGCACCGCTACGACTGGAGCGAGTCCAGCCTGATCGTGGAGGTGTTTACCCGCCACCACGGCCGTATTGCGCTGGTGGCCAAGGGCGCCAAACGACCCAGCTCCAGTTTTCGCCCGATATTGCTGCCCATGCAGCCGCTGCACCTGGCCTTTGGCGGCGATGCCGAAATACGTTCACTCAAGAGCGCCGAGTGGCAGGGCGGCCACGTCATGCCCTCCGGCGACGCGCTCTTGTCGGGCTATTACCTCAACGAGTTGCTGCTCACCCTGCTGGCCCGTGACGACCCGCACCCGGTGCTGTTTGACATCTATGCCCGCGTGGTCGAAGTGATTGCCAGCCAGCACGGCGAAGTGCTGCAGGCGGCGCTGCGCAGCTACGAGCTGCTGCTGCTGCGCGAAGTGGGCCTGCTGCCGCAACTGGACGTGCAAACCATGACACTGGGCACGTTGCTGCCCGATGCCCGCTACACCCTGGTGGCCGAGGGCGGGTTGCGCCTGGCCCATGGCGACGAACGCGCTAGCCTGCGTGGCGCCCAGTGGGCGGATTTGCAGGCGACGCTGGCGCCCGATGCACCTTTCACCGCCACGTTGCGCGCCTGCGCGCAGGTGAGCGCCGAGCTCAAGCCCCAGTTGCGCGCCTTGCTGCACTACCATTGCGGCACCCCAACCCTGCGCACCCGGCAGATGATGATTGATATCCAGTCCCTTTGATCCGCCCGCCATGAAGCCCCACGCCACCGCTCTTTCTGTCAACCTCAACAAGGTCGCACTGGTGCGCAACACGCGCCACCTGGGCATTCCCAGTGTCACCCGGGCAGCCACCTTGTGTCTGCAGGCGGGGGCCTCGGGCATCACGGTGCACCCCCGACCGGACGCGCGCCATATTCGCGCCAGTGACGTGGAAGAACTCGCGCACCTGATGCAGGCCTGGCCGGATCGCGAGTTCAATATCGAAGGCAACCCCTTGCACAACTTGATGGACTGCGTGGGCCAATTGGTGGCGCGCAAGCTGCCGGTGCATCAGGTGACTTTTGTCCCCGACGGCGAAGGCCAGTTCACCAGCGACCACGGCTGGAATTTCCCCCAAGACGCGCAGCGCCTGCGCCCGTTGATCGCCCAGTGCCACGCATGGGGCGTGCGCGTAAGCCTTTTCATGGACGCCGAGCCTGTTGCCATGGCGGCTGCGCGCGCCGTGGGGGCAGACCGGGTGGAGCTGTACACCGAGCCCTATGCCGCCGGCTGGGGCACTGCGCAGCAGACGGCTCAGCTTGCGCGCTTTGCCCAGGCCGCGCGTGCGGCACTGGATGCGGGCCTGGGAGTCAACGCTGGCCACGACCTGAACCTGGACAACCTGGCCGCCTTTGCCCGCCAGGTGCCGGGCCTGCGTGAAGTGTCGATCGGCCACGCCCTGATTGGCGACGCGCTGGAACGCGGCTACGCCGGGGCGGTGGAGGCCTATCTGCGTTGCCTGCGGCCATGATTTACGGCGTAGGCACGGACATTTGCGACATCCGGCGTATCCGCGCCAGCCTGGAACGCCACGGGGACCGTTTTGCCGCCAAAGTTTTGGCAGAGGGTGAGCTGGCCACCTGGAAGGCCCGCAGCGCACGCTGGCCCGAGCGCGGTGTGCGCTACCTGGCCACCCGCTTTAGCGCCAAAGAGGCGTTCAGCAAAGCGGTGGGCCTGGGCATGCGCATGCCCATGACCTGGCGCCTGTGTGAGATTGCCAACCTGCCCAGTGGCGCGCCCGTAGTGGTCTTGCATGGCGGCCTGAAAACGTGGTTTGAGGCCAAGGGCCTGCAAGCCAAAGTCACCTTGAGCGACGAGAGCGACTACGCCGTGAGCTTTTGCATCGTCGAAGCGCCTTAACCTTCCGTGATCTGCAGCAACTCGCTCAGCCCTGTTCCCACTCACAACGCCGCCTTTTATGAGTTTTCACGCGCCCTTGGTTATTGACATTGCAGGCACGCGCCTGAGCCCGGTAGACCGCAAACGCCTGCGCCATCCGCTGGTCGGCGGTCTGATTCTTTTTGGCCGCAACTGGGAAAGCCGCACCCAACTCACTGCCTTGTGCAAAAGCATCAAGCGCCTGCGCCCGGACCTGCTGATTTGTGTGGACCACGAAGGCGGCCGCGTGCAGCGTTTCAAAAACGATGGTTTCACCCATATTCCCCCCATGCGCGCCCTGGGCGAAATGTGGCTGGCTGCGCCCAGAGCAGGGCGCAAGGCCGGGCCACTGGACGCGGTGCGTGCGGCCGGCGCCTGTGGCTATGTGCTGGGCGCAGAGTTGCGCGCCTGCGGCGTGGACTTCAGCTTTACGCCGGTTTTGGACTTGGACTACGGCGCCAGCAGTGTGATTGGCGACCGCGCTTTTGCCCGTGACCCGCGCGTGGTCAGCCTGCTTGCCCAGGGCCTGGTCCATGGCTTGCTGCAAAGCGGCATGGAGAGCTGTGGCAAACACTTTCCCGGCCACGGTTTTGTCAAGGCCGATTCGCACCTGGCGGTGCCGGTGGACAAGCGCGGTCTCAAAACCATTTTGGCCGACGACGCCGCACCCTACCGCTGGTTGGGCGCGACGCTGGGAAGCGTCATGCCGGCGCACGTGATTTACCCCAAGGTGGACAGCCGCCCGGCAGGTTTTTCCAGCATCTGGCTGCAAGACGTGCTGCGTGGCCAGCTCGGGTTTGAAGGCGCGGTGTTTAGCGACGACCTGTCCATGGCCGGCGCCCGCGTCATGAACGGGCAGGCCTTGAGTTACACCGAGGCGGCGCTGGCGGCGCTGGCGGCGGGCTGCGATATGGTGCTTTTGTGCAACCAGTCACTGGCGCAGGCCGACGGCACCGCGCCCATTGATGAACTTATCGCAGGGCTCACACAGGCTCAGGTGCAGGGCACCTGGCGCATGGACGAGCGCAGCGAAGAGCGACGTCTGGCGCTCTTGCCACGCTTTGCGTCTCCCGGCTGGGACAGCCTGATGGTTTCGCCCCGCTACATGCAAGCGTTGGACTGGCTTCTTTGATGACGAGCCACGCCCAGCGTGCTACGATCCCCGTCCTGTGTGTCAACCCCTCTAATAAGTTCTACAAAATGAAACTGAATTCCCTGTTCGCCGTATCGGTGCTGTCCTTGGCAGCCTCCTTGTCCTTCGCGCAAACGGCTCCTGCTGTGGCACCCGTGGCGCCCGCTGTGGTGCAGCCTGCTCCCGCCGCCGCCGTGGACAACTCGGCCAAAGCAGAAGCACCTACCAAAAAACACAGCAAGAAGCAAACGCACAAGGTCAGCGTCAAGAAGCACAAGGCCGCGAAGCACAAGAAGAAAGCAGCCATGTAATTTGCTGCGTTGCCAAAAAAGAGGCCCGTGCAGGGCCTTTTTTACGTCTGAACGGGCGGGCCTATACCCCGAACGGCCAGCGCCTAGGGTGAACGATGCAGGCGCGGTGCCGAAAGGGCAACGATTTGGTCGGCAGTGGCTTGGTCAACATTGCGGTTACCCGCCAGCAACTTTTGTTTGAGCAGCAAGTCGCGCAACTGTTGCACGTCGCGTACCGAGGGTGCGACCTTGATTTGGGCCAGCGCTGCCTGGCTGTTGCCGGACTGCACCAAGGCGGCGACCTTGGGCGCCCAGACACTAGGACGTGACATGCAAACTTTCTATTGAATTGTTGAGATTCATTTTGGCACACTGTTATTTGGATCAGTTATGGAAAAAATGTTCTTGAAGTGGGGGGCTGCGGTCCTGGTGTTGTTTTTGGGCGGCTGCGCCACCCAGTCGTCTGCGCCCTTGGTGCTTCCCCCACCCGTTGCCGTGGCTGCCGCCCCGGTGGTCAAGGTGCCGCCGCGCATTGGATTGGCCCTAGGGGGAGGTGCGGCCCGCGGTTTTGCGCATGTGGGCGTGATTCAGGTATTGGAAGAAGCGGGTATCCGCCCCGCGCTGGTGACTGGTACCTCGGCGGGTAGTGTGGTTGCGGCCTTGTATGCCAGCGGCAAATCCGGTGCCCAGCTTCAGCACATCGCCGAAACCATGGAAGAGGCGACCATCGCCGACTGGACCCTGCAAATATTTACCCGTGGCGTGTTGCGCGGCGAGGCTTTGGCCAAGTACGTCAACGTGCAAGTGGGGCAAAGGCCTATTGAGGCCATGGTGCTGCCCTTGGGTATTGTGGCGACCGACCTCAACAGCGGCACCGAGGTGCTGTTCCAGCGTGGCGACACGGGCACGGCAGTGCGGGCGTCGAGCGCGGTGCCTGCGGTGTTTCAACCGGTCAAAGTGGGAACACGTGAATATGTTGACGGGGGTCTCGTTTCCCCCGTGCCGGTGCGTGCCGCACGCAAGATGGGCGCCGAGCTGGTCATTGCCGTGGACATCTCCACCCCTGCGGAAGCCAGCGCGGCCAACGGCACCTTGGAAATTTTGCTGCAAACCTTCACCATCATGGGAAAAAGCATCAGCGCCATCGAACTCAAAGACGCCGATGTGCTGGTTCGCCCGCAGCTCGCTGGCGTCTCCAGTGCCGACTTTTCGGCCCGTCGGCGTTCCATCGAAGCCGGGCGCCAGGCCATGTTGCTGGCCTTGCCCCAATTGCGCGCGGCGATTGAGGCCAAAACCCACTGAATTTTTGCACCCGGGCGTCACGCATTGGCGAAAAAAAAGGCCTCGTTTTGCAACGAGGCCTTGAAGGGATCCCTGAACCTAGAGGTTTCGAAAGGACCCGAGGAGACAAGAGGTGCGAAGCATTTCGCGAATCTTGATTATCTCAGGGTTTTCCCTTGGTTTTCTGGTGCAAGTAAAAAAATTGCACGCAGACCTGACGCTAAATTAACGCTTCTTTGCAGTGGCTTGCTTTGTTGCGTTGGTCGCGGTAGCGGCGACTGCTTGGAAGTTGGCTTCGGCCACGTCGGTGGCTTGCTTGACGGCTTTTTGAACCGATTCCAAAGCGGTATTCGCAGCAGAGACGGCGCTCTTCATCACGGCGACGGCGGATTCCGAACCGGCAGGTGCGTTCTTGGCTGCGCTCTCGACCAAGGAGGCGAATTTTTGCTGCGCTTCGGCAGCCTGGGCTTCCACCGACTTGGTGAACTCGGCGCCGGCGCCCGTTGCGATGTCGTACAGGTGGCGGCTGTACGCAGCGGTCTTTTCAGCCAAAGGCTGCAGCAAACCGGATTGCAGGGCCATCAGTTCTTGCGCGTCTTTCACGCTGAGCATGGTTTGTGCGTGGCTCGAAGCCTCGGACAAAGCGGCTTTGGAAGCAGTCAGGTTCAGTTCGACGATTTTCTCGACGCCTTCGAAAGCTTTGCTGGTCAGGCCAAACAGGGTTTCCAGGTTGGATTTGTGGGAGGCCATTACTTGTTCTACGGTCAACATATCAATACTCCTAAAGTTAAATGAAACACACCATCTGCTCCGAAACCCAAGCCCGCTTGGTCATGTTGCAGTGCAGCATGGTGGGAATTATAGGCAGGAAAATGCGCTGCACAAGTCTTTTTTGTTGCAATGCAACATTTTTTTGTTTCCGCTCTCAATTTTGATTGGAAAGAGGGCGCAAATTGGGTCCTCCAGAGGGAGCGTCGATCGCTGTGTCGGTGTTGTGTGCTTACCACTGGGACGGCGCTGGAGCGGTTTGGCGCCGCCGCAATGGCAGAATCACGGCTCCGAGGTCGGCAATAGGCGGGCCGTGCTACACGCTGCCAGCGTCGAATTTCCCCTACCCGTATGTCCAAACCCCGTCCTGATGCGCGCAGCGCCTACCGCGCCTGGCGCTCCATTTCTACCCGCTGGATGGACAACGACGCCTATGGCCACGTCAACAACGTTGTCTATTACAGCTGGTTTGACACGGCAGTCAATGCGTATCTGATCGAACACGGGGCTTTGGATGTGGCGCATGGCGCAAACATCGGGCTGGTGGTGGAAACCCATTGCAATTATTTTGCGCCCCTGTCGTTCCCGCAGACGGTGGACGTGGGCTTGCGCGTGGCGCACCGGGGGACGTCGAGCGTGCGCTACGAACTTGGCATTTTTGGCAGCGGCGATACTGCAGCGGCGCAGGGCCACTTTGTCCATGTGTATGTGGACGCTCAGACGCGCAAACCCGCACCACTTTCACCCACACTTGTTTCAGTATTGGATGCTTTGCTATGAACCCTGGCCTGACCGACACCAACCCTGTGGATGCTGCAATCACCTCGCGCATGTCGGTGCGCGCTTTTACGGATCAGCCGGTGGATCAGCCTGTGCTGGCGCATTTGCTGGAGGTGGCCAGCCGGTCGCCCTCGGGCACCAATACCCAACCCTGGAAGGTCTACGTGCTGAAGGGCGCAAGCCGCGACAGCCTGGTGTCAAAGGTGTGCGCCGCCCATGACGCGGTGCGCGCCGACCCGGCCTTGGGCGCGCAGTATGTGGAAGAGTACGACTACTACCCCGAGAAGTGGGTCAGCCCCTATATTGACCGCCGTCGCGAAAACGGCTGGGGCCTTTACGGCCTCTTGGGCATTGGCAAGGGCGACAAAGACCAGATGCACGCCCAGCACCAGCGCAATTACCGATTTTTTGACGCGCCCGTGGGCTTGATGTTCACCATGGACCGGGTGATGGGGCGGGGTTCGCTGGTGGACTACGGCATGTTTATGCAAAGCATCATGGTCGCGGCACGTGGCCACGGCCTGTCCACTTGCCCGCAGGCGGCCTGGAACGGCTTTGCCAAAATTATCCTGCCCCACATCGGCGCGGGCCCGGACGAGATGCTGGTCTGCGGCATGGCCCTGGGCTATGCCGATGCATCGGCGCCCGTCAACCGCTTCCACACGCCGCGCGTGCCGGTGCAGGACTTCACCACCTGGCTGGAATGAGGGCTTGGCCCCTTTACACAATACAAGGCATCCGATGACATCTGCATCCAGCAAACCGCGCATTCTGCTTACCCGCGCCATTTTTCCGCAGGTTCTAGAGCGCCTATCCGCCCACTTTGAGGTCGAAGCCAATCCGGCGGATGATCTTTGGGACCGTAGCGAGCTGCTGCGACGGCTCCAGGGCAAGGTGGGGGTGTTTACCACTGGAGTCGAGCGAATAGATGCCGCCCTGCTGGCGCAATGCCCGGAGTTGAAAATTTGCGCCAACATGACGGTGGGCTACAACAACTTTGACCTCGAAGCCATGACGGCGGCGGGCGTTGTGGGCACCAACGCCCCGGACGTGCTGACCGAGACCACGGCGGACTTTGGCTTTGCGCTGCTGATGGCCACGGCGCGCCGGGTGACCGAGAGCGAGCACTTCCTGCGCGCGGGCCATTGGACGCGCTGGAGCTACGACATGTTCTCGGGCGCCGAAGTGCACGGCAGCACCCTTGGAATCTTGGGCATGGGCCGCATTGGGCAGGCGATTGCCCGCCGGGGTGCTTTGGGCTTTGGCATGCAAGTGATCTACCACAACCGCTCCCCTCTGAGTGCCGCGCTGGAGCAGGAATGCAAGGCGCGGTATGTGAGCAAACAAGAGTTGCTTGCGACGGCGGACCACTTGGTCTTGGTGGTGCCCTACAGCGCCGCCTCGCACCACAGCATTGGCGCACCCGAGCTGGCCATGATGAAGCCCACTGCCACGCTGATCAACATTGCGCGCGGCGGCATTGTGGACGACGCTGCGCTGGCGCAAGCCCTCAAAAACCGGGTGATTGCGGCGGCCGGGCTGGACGTGTTTGAGGGCGAACCCAGTGTCCACCCGGACTTGCTGACGGTGCCCAACGTGGTGCTCACGCCCCATATTGCCAGCGCCACCGAGGGCACGCGCCGCGCCATGGCCGATCTGGCCGTGGACAACCTGGTGGGTTATTTGCTTCATGGGCGGGCTGTGACGCCGCTCAACCCTGGGGCTATCGCCGCAGCTTGATTGTTTCGACCCGCCCCGGCCTGTTGTCTTAGAGCAATGCCAGTGCGGTTGTCTGGAGCAGCGCCAAGGTGGCCTGCTGCGTCAGGGTGGTGGGGCGCGACGCGCTGAGCGCCAGGCTCAAACCGATGCGCAGCGGCAGGGCGCCAACCACAATAGGCCGCATGGAAAAAGCGCTGGGCCGCGTCGAGCGTGCCACCGCATTGCGCGACAGGATGGCGCAACCGGCGCCGTCGTCTACCAGATCCAAAATGGCAGAGATGCCGTCAATTTCCAGGCCAATATGGGGGCGGCAACTCAGCGCCGCCATCTCCGACTCCACAAACATGCGAATCGCGTTGGGGCGGCTGGGGATGACCAGGGGCAGGGCGGCGATTTCTTGCAGGGCGATGGGCCCGGGCGGCGGTTCTTTTTGCAGGCCGGGAGGCCTGGCTTGCACCAAGAGCAGTTCTTCGCGCGTCAGTGGAGTCACCTCCAGGCCGGGCACCGAGCTGGTGTTGTAAAGCACCGCAATGTCCAGGCGCCCGGTGGTCAGGCCGTCTTGCATGGCGGTGGACAGGCCTTCGCTGATGGACAACTGGGCTTGTGGCAATTGCAGGCGAAAGGCCCGCGTCAAAGGCACGGTCAGCACCCGCGCCACGCTGGGCGGCAGGCCCAGTGCCACGCGCCCGGCCAAGCCGCCGCGCACCCGTGCCAAATCCTCTTTCGCGCGCGCTACTTGGTGCAGGATGCCCCGGCCGTGTTCGAGCAGCAGTTGTCCGGCCTCGGTGGGCGCGGCGCCCCGGCCGTTGCGCGTGAGCAGGGTCTGGTGCAGCCCGACTTCCAGCAAGCGCACCTGGCGGCTGAGCATGGGCTGGCTGGTGTTCAGCGCGGCAGCGGCACGCGTAAAGCTGCCGAGTTCGGCTACGCGCACAAAGTATTCGAGTTGCTTGAGATCCATAGTCGGGCCTTGTTTTTGCGATTTTTACATGACGCCTGCCGAGTTATGCAATTTTTATCTATCTGATAGATGGTCTGTGGGCTTATGGCGCAGGCCTTTGCCTAGCAAAATGCGCCCACTCCACTTGCCGCCCTTTGCTTTCATGCCCACAGCCTCCCAAACCGCGATTCCTTGCTTGCTGATGCGCGGCGGCACCTCCAAGGGGCCATTCTTTAATGCGGCCGATTTGCCCCAGGATGTGGCCACGCGCGACCGCGTGCTGCTGGCGGCCCTGGGCTCGCCCGACGCGCGGCAGATTGACGGCATCGGCGGCGCCCACCCGCTGACCAGCAAGGTCGGCATCGTCAGCCTCAGCGCGGTGCCTGGGGTGGACCTGGACTTTTTGTTTGCGCAAATCCAGCCCGGCAAAGACACGGTGGACACCACACCCAACTGCGGAAATATGCTGGCCGCCGTGCTGCCTTTTGCGCTGGAGACCGGCATGGTGCAGCCCCAGGGTGATGCCACCACCTTGCGCGTGCTCACGCGCAACACCGGCATGCAGTGCGACATCACGGTAGACACCCGGGGCGGCGTGGTGCAGTACGAAGGCAGCGCGCGCATTGACGGCGCGCCTGGCACGTCTGCACCGGTGACCATCAATTTTTTGGACACGGCGGGCTCGGTCTGCGACGGCTTGCTGCCCACGAGCCGTGTCAAAGACCGCGTGACGGTGAACGCCCCGGGCATGGAGTCCTTTGCCTTGGATGTGACCTGCATTGACAACGGCATGCCGCTGGTGATTTTCAGGGCGGCTGACGTGGGGTGCAGTGGCTACGAAGACGTGGCTGCGCTCAATGCGGATGTGGCGCTCAAGGCCCGGATTGAGGCGCTGCGCTTGCAAGTCTCGGTGCTGATGGGCTTGGGCGATGTGTCCAAAAAGAACTATCCCAAAATGACCCTGATCGCGCCGCCGCGCGCGGGCGGCACCTTGAGCACGCGCAGCTTTATTCCCCATGTCTGCCACGACGCCATTGGCGTGCTGGCGGCGGTGACCGTAGGCACAGCCTGCGTGATGCCGGGCTCTGTGTGCGAGGGCGTGGCGGTGATGCCCGACCACGGGCTGGAGCAAACCGTGTCGGTGGAGCATCCCACCGGAGAATTCAGCGTGGCGCTGGGCCTGGATCCCGCCAAGCCACACAATGTGACCCGCGCCGCATTGCTGCGCACCGCGCGCTTGCTCATGCGCGGAGAAGTGTTCGTGCCCACATCGGTGTGGGGCGGTATTAAGTGATAGCGAAATAAGATTTTTATTACAGGAGACACAAGAATGAAAGCTTTGAAAACTCTGCTGGCGCTGCCCGTGCTGGCCTGCGCCTTGGCCGCTTCGGCGCAAACCGTGACGCTGAAGTTGCACCACTTTTTGCCCGCCGGGTCGGCCGCGCAAACCATGTTCATCAAGCCCTGGTGTGACCGCATTGCCCAGGAGTCGGGTGACAAGATGAAATGCCAGATCTACCCGTCCATGCAGCTCGGTGGTACGCCGCCCCAGCTCTTTGACCAGGTCAAGGACGGCGTGGTGGATGTGACGTGGACACTCTTGGGTTATTCAGCGGGGCGCTTTCCCTTGGTGGAAGTGTTCGAGCTGCCTTTCATGATGCAAAGCCCCGAGGCCACCAGTAAGGCGGTGTGGGACTATGTGCAGCTCAATGACATGGCTGAGTTCAAGGACATTCATCCGCTGGCCTTCCATGTGCACGGCGACGGCGTGTTCCACATGGTCAACAAGCCGATCAAGGTGATGGCCGACTTGAAAGACATGAAAGTCCGTGCCCCCACGCGCCAGACCAACAAAATGCTCGCCGCCCTGGGCGCCACGCCCGTGGCCATGCCTGTGCCGCAGGTGAGCGAGGCCTTGGCCAAGTCGGTGATCGACGGTGCCTTGGTGCCCTACGAAGTAGTGCCGGCCGTCAAGATCCAGGAATTGGTGAAGTTCCACTCCGAGACCGATCCGGTGGAGCCTGCGATTTACACGTCGGTGTTTGTGCTGGCCATGAACAAGGCTAAGTACGACAGCCTGCCCGCAGACCTGAAAAAGGTGATCGACGCCAACAGCGGCAAGGCGCTCTCAGGCATTGCAGGCAAAGCCTTTTTGGCGGCGGACGTGGAAGGCAAAAAACTCACCACCAAGAACACCACCAATGTGATTCCGAAATCCGAGCTGGAGAGCTGGAAGAAGGTCGGCCAAACGGTGACCGATGCCTGGGTGGCGGACGTAAGCGCCAAGGGCGCAAATGGCAAGCAGTTGCTGGACAGCGCACGCGCTTTGATCGCCAAAAACAGCGACAAGTAATTTAGCGCCGGGGCTTTGGGGCGGCGTGCCGCACCAAAGCCTTGGCTATTCAATTTCATGATGGTGCGCGCCGCACTGGTCTGGGCGGGCGGCGATGCACCAAGGAATTTCCATGCAAGAAACCCAAATTTCTGCGCCCGGCGTGTTGACGGTGCGCGACTTCGGCCCCTTTGGGCGTCGGCTT
>CANFNE010000022.1 GCA_947448105.1 Burkholderiales bacterium | reverse complement strand
CGCCGTGGACTGCACCGCGCCCCAGGCGCCCAGCGCCAGTCCCACAAATCCGCCGCCTTCCATGCGCATGGCGGCAAACAAGGTGCCCACGGCAAACAAGCCGCCGCCAAAACCAATGCCCAGCGCACCCGCGCGAAACAGCCAGCCGGCGTCCAGTGGTGCGGAAAAAATCACAGCGGAAAACGCCGGCAGGCCCGCCAGTGCGCCATAGGCCGCCAGGCGCAGCGGATCCACGCCGTGGGCCAATTGGCGACCGGCCAGTACAAAGCCCAGTAACCCGCCGCCGGCCAGCATGGCAGTCAGCGCGCTGGTGGCGCCCACGCTCAAATGCAATATCTCGCCGCCATAGGGCTCCAACACGATGTCTTGCATATTGAAGGCCATGGTGCCCAAGGCGGTGGACCAGAGAAAACGCCGCGCGTTGGGCAGGGCAATAAACTGATTCCAAACTTCTTTGAAGCGCGGCGGCACTGCATTTTTGAGTTCTGCTGCACGCTGGGGGTTGCGTGGCTCTTGCTTCCACAAAGCGACGCAGTTGAGAACCAAGACCACCAGCGCCGAGCCTTGCACGACCTGCACCAAGCGCTCGGGCGTGAAATGCGCCAGCAGCAGGCTAAAGACCAGGCTGCCGCCCACCGCGCCGGCCAGCAGCATCACATACATCAGCGCCACCACGCGGGGCCGGGTTTCCTCGCTGGCCTGGTCGGTGGCCAGGGCCAGGCCCGCGGTTTGCGAGGTTTGCAGGCCGGCGCCCACCATCAAGAAAGCAATGGCTGCCGCGCCCTGGCCCACCCAGTCGGGCGTGGCAATTTGGCCGCCGCCGGAGAGCACCAAAAGCGCAAAGGGCATGACCGCCAGGCCAAAAAACTGGATCAAGGTGCCGCCCCACATAAAGGGCACGCGCTTCCAGCCGAAGGCCGAACGGTGCACGTCGGACTGGTAGCCGGTGACCGCGCGAAAGGGCGCGACCAAGAGCGGCAAGGCCAGCATCATGGACACCAGCCAGGCCGGGACAAAGAGTTCCACGATCATCACGCGGTTGAGCGTGCCAATCAGCAGGGCCGTGGTCATGCCCATGGTGACTTTGAACAGCGACAGACGCAGCAAGCGCGAAAGTGGCAGCCCGGCGCTAGACACATCGGCAAACGGCAACCAATTCGCGGGAATATTGCGGGCGAATTTGGTGAAGGTTTTGGCTCTCATGGCCGGCTCCACTCCATGGCCTGCGAGGTGTAAAACCCGCTGGAGACGCGCTGGGTGCGACCACATTGCCAACGGGTCAACAAAGGGTTGGCGGCCATCAGGCTGGCAATTTTGACTTCGGCCATCGGTTCGAGCCAGGGTGCGCGGTCACCGCGGGGAAACCATCGCCCGACCGAAATCATGGCCGCCAGCAGCGGCGTGCGCGGCGCAAAGGTAAATACGATGGAGCCCGAAGTGCGCTGGGCCAACTGTGCCAGTGCGTTGACTGCGTCCTCGGTTTGGTAATGGATGATGGAGTCCATGGCCACCACATGGTCAAAGTGCCCCAGGCTGGCGTCCAGCATGTCGCCGCTGCGCAGCTCAATGCGCTGCGCCACGTCCGCAGGCAGGCGGGTGCGGGCCAGGTCTACCAGTGTGGGCGACAGGTCAATGCCCACCACTTCGGCGCCCCGGCGCGCAGCTTCTACCGCCAACGCGCCCGTGCCGCAGCCCGCGTCCAAAATCCGTGTGCCGCGCAAGTCTTCGGGCAGCCAGGACAAGAGCGTGGCGCGCATTTGGTCGCGGCCCGCGCGCACCGTGGCGCGGATGCGGCCCACGGGCGCGTCCGAGGTCAGCTTGGCCCAGGCTGCAGCAGCCGTGCGATCGAAATAGTGCTCGATCTGGCCGCGCCGCGCTTCGTAAGTGGTGTCGCTCATGGCCGGGGTCTTTCAGTCAAAACCCAGCAGGTCAAAAATGTCGCGGTCTTTCATGGGCACGGCCGAAAAAGATTCGCCTCCTAGCCAGAGCGAGGCGGCCAGGCGCAGGTATTCGTTTTGCACCGCTTCGAGCTCGGGCGAGTGTTCCATTTCAAACAGCGTTGATTTTTTGAGGCGGCTGCGGCGGATGACGTCAAGGTCGGGGAAGTGTGCGGCGAGCTTGAGGCCGATCTTGTCGTTGTACTTGTCGATCTGGTCGGTGGCCGCACTGCGGTTGGCGATCACGCCGCCCAGGCGCACGTTGTAGTTCTTGGCCTTGGCGCCAATCGCTTGCACGATGCGGTTCATGGCGAAAATCGAGTCAAAGTCGTTGGCGGTGACGATGAGCGCCTTGTCGGCGTGCTGCAGCGGCGCGGCAAAGCCGCCACACACTACGTCGCCCAGCACGTCAAAAATCACCACGTCGGTGTCTTCAAGCAGGTGGTGTTCCTTGAGCAGCTTCACCGTTTGACCCACCACGTAGCCGCCGCAGCCGGTGCCCGCAGGCGGACCACCGGCTTCCACGCACATCACGCCGTTGTAGCCGGGGAACACAAAGTCTTCTACCCGCAGTTCCTCGGCATGGAAGTCCACGGTTTCCAGCACGTCAATCACCGTGGGCAGCATCTTCTTGGTCAGGGTAAAGGTGCTGTCGTGCTTGGGGTCGCAGCCGATTTGCAGCACGCGTTTGCCGAGCTTGGAAAATGCCGCCGACAGGTTGCTGCTGGTCGTACTCTTGCCAATGCCGCCTTTGCCGTAAATGGCAAACACCTTGGCGTTGCCGATTTTCAGGTTGGGGTCGAGTTGCACTTGCACGCTTCCGTCGCCGTCCAGGCGGGGTACGGAACGGCGTACCGTGGGAAAAGGCAGGGTCTCAATGTTCATGCGTTTGCTCCTTCGTAGACGCCTTCGAGGCGGTCTTCCAGCTCTTCACCGGCGCGCCGCAAGGCGTCCAGCGTTTGGGCATCCGGTTGCCAGTAGTTGCGCTCGGATGCTTCGATCAATCGGTTGGCCACACGCGCCGATGCGGTGGGGTTGAGTTGGGCCAGGCGCTCGCGCATGGTGGGGTCGAGCATGAAGGTCTCGGTCAGCTGCTGGTAGACCCAGGGTTGCACCTGGCCGGTGGTGGCCGACCAGCCCATGGTGTTGGTGACATGTGACTCGATTTGGCGCACACCCTCGTAGCCGTGTTCGAGCATGCTCTCAAACCACTTGGGGTTGAGCATGCGGGTGCGCGTCTCAAGTGCCACTTGTTCCTTCAGTGAGCGCACCGACGCGTCGCCCCGGGTCTGGTCGCCGATGTAGACCGGTGGCGTCTTGCCGCCTTGGGCCACTTTGACGGCCTGGGTAATGCCGCCCAGCGTGTCAAAGTAGTTGTCCACGGTGGTCACGCCGAGCTCCACCGAGTCGAGGTTTTGGTAGGTGAGCTGCACGTCGGCCAGCGCGCTCGTGAGCAAAGCGGTGTGCTGCACGGCGCGGCCGCTGCGGCCATAGGCAAAGCCCTTGCGCCGCTTGTAGGTTTCGGCCAGTTCGCCTTCGTCGCTCCAGCGGCTGCTCTCCACCAGGTTGTTGACGTTGGAGCCGTAGGCGCCTTCGGCGTTGCCATAGACGCGCAGCGCCGCAATCTCTAGCGTGCAGCCGTGCTCTTGCTGGTAGTCCAGGCTGTGCTTGCGCACCCAGTTCATCTCCAGCGGCTCGTCGGCGGACGCGGCCAGAAAGGCGGCTTCGGCCAGCAGCTTGATTTGCAGCGGCATCAGGTCGCGGAAGATGCCCGAGAGCGTGATGACAACATCCACCCGGGGCCGACCCAGCTCAGCCAGCGGAATCAGCGTCGCCCCGGCGATCCGGCCATAGCTGTCAAAGCGCGGCAGTGCACCCATCAAGGCCAGCGCCTGGCCAATGGGTGTGCCCTCGTTTTTCAGGTTGTCGCTACCCCACAGCACCATAGCGATGGATTCGGGCAGCGGATTGCCGTCGGCAACAAAGCGGTCGAGCAAAATCTGGGCGTGCTTGGCGCCGTCGCGCACCGCAAAGGCGCTGGGAATGCGAAACGGGTCGAAGCCGTGCATATTGCGCCCGCTGGGCAACACCTCGGGCGTGCGCAGTACGTCGCCACCGGGCGCCGGGCGGATGTAGCCGCCGTCCAAGGCGTGCAAAAGCGCACTGACTTCGGTGTCGGTACTGAGCTGCTCGTTGGCCCTGTCCAGCATCTGCATGATCGCCAGCGACTCTTCGGACTTTTTGAGGTGGCCCGCGCGCATGGCCGCGTCAATGCCCAGCCCGGCCACCAGTGCCTCGACCCCGGCGCGCTCCAACTGCACCGCGTGCGCGGCGTCGGCCATGGCCAGCAGCATGTCCACCCGCGCGGCCACAGGCATGGCTTTGCCGGCCACATGCAGGCCGTAAGGGATCAGCGAGCATTCGAGTTCGAGCATTTCGCCGTACAGGTGCAGCACGCGCGCATCGGCGTAGCCTGCGCTGCTGAGGTCCCACAGCGGCTCGGCGGCGCACAGGTCGAGCACGGCGGCCTGCGCCTGTACCAGCGCCGCGAGCTCGGGGCGCTCGCGCGACTGCAGCTCCAGGCTGCGCCAGCGCTCGATCGAGGCTTTCAGTTCGTGCAGTCCCTTGTACAGACCGGCCTGCGCCACAGGGGGCGTGAGGTAGGTGACCAGCGTGGCGCCTGAGCGGCGTTTGGCAATCGCGCCTTCGGACGGGTTGTTGGCAGCGTACAGGTAGATATTGGGCAGGTCGTCAATCAGGCGGTCGCTCCAGCAGTTGCCGCCCATGCCACTTTGCTTGCCGGGCATGAATTCGAGTGCGCCGTGGGTGCCGAAGTGCAGCACCGCGCTGGCGCAGAAGTCTTCGCGCAGGTAGCGGTAGAAGGCCGAAAACGCATGCGTGGGCGCCAGGCCTTTTTCGAACAACAGGCGCATCGGATCGCCCTCATAGCCAAACGAAGGCTGCACGCTGACCAGCACATTGCCAAACTGTTTGCCCAGCACAAAAATGGAGCTGCCGTTGCTCAGCTGGCGCCCGGGTGCGGGGCCCCATTGCGCTTCAATCTCTGCGAGCCAGCGTTCGCGTTTGACGTGCTCGTCGGCGGAAATCAGGGCGTGGACATTGGCGTCGGCACCGTATTGCGCAGCGTTGCCGTGCAAGAGGGCGTCGCGCAATTCGTCCACGCTTTCGGGCAGGTTGACCTGGTAGCCTTGGGCGTGCATGGCGACCAAGGTGTTTTGCAGGGACTCAAACACCGACAGAAAGGCCGCCGTACCGATATTGCCGGCGTTGGGCGGAAAGTTAAACAGCACGATGGCCACTTTGCGCTGCTGGCGCTCGCTGCGTTTGAGGGCCACGAGCTTGGCCACGCGTGCGGCCAGCATGGTGGCGCGCTCGGGGCAGGAATGCATGTCTTGCGCGGTGTCTGCGGCCTTGAAGGTGCAGGCGTGGTGGCAGCCGGTGCAGGTCACGCCCGGCGCTCCAGGCCGTCCGCCAAACACCATGGGGCTGGTGGCACCATCGAGTTCGGGAATAGCCACCATGATGGTGCTCTCCACCGGCAGCAAGCCCCGGTCTGAGCCGCCCCACTGGTCCAGGGTTTGAAACTCAACCGGGTGCGCAGCCAGGTAGGGTACGTCGAGTTTGGCCAGCACTTCTTCGGCGCCCTTGGCGTCGTTGTAGGCGGGGCCACCGACCAGCGAAAAGCCGGTCAGCGAGACCACCGCGTCCACGCAGACACGCCCGTCCTGGTAAAAAAACGCGTCTATCGCGGGGCGCGAATCGAGCCCCGCGGCAAAGGCCGGAATCACGCGCAGGCCGCGCGCTTCCAGGCTGGCGATCACGCCGTCGTAGTGGGCGGCGTTACCACCGAGCAAGTAGGAGCGCATGAGCAGCAGTCCCACCGTTCCCACTACCGGGCCGCGCGCGGGCAGTGGTAGGGCCAGCGCTTCTTCCGCATAACGCCCGGCCATGCGCGGGTGGTAGACGCCAACTTCCGGGTAATGTACCGGTGCGTCTACCTTCAGCACGCCTCGCAGATTGCGCCGCGCGCCGTCTGCGCCCCGGTCCACCACGTGGCGTACCAGGTTCAGCACATTGGCATCCGAGCCGCTGAGCCAGTACTGCATGGACAAAAAGTAGGCCCGTACGTCCTGCGCGGTGCCAGGAATAAAGCGCAGCATTTGCGGCAGGCGTCGCAGCATCTTCATTTGCGCAGCGCCGCCGGTGGGGGCTTTTTCTTTGCTGCCGCGCAATTTTTTGAGCAGTGCCATCGGGCCACTGGCGGGCTTGAGCATATCGAACTGCCCCAGCCGGGTGAGCTGCGTCACCTCGGTGGCCGAGGCAATGCAGATCATGGCGTCGCACTGCAGACGCCGCGCGCGCAAGTCGTCCAGGATGGGCAGGAAATGGTCTTCCAGAAACAGCATGCCGGCCACCACGATGTCAGCCTGCGCGATGTCCGCCTTGCAGCGGGCGATGAGGGCGTCGTTGCCTGTGTATTCCGAAGCTGCGTGCAGCGTGAGCGTCAGATGGGGCAGTTCTTTGGCCAGGGTTTTGCAAGCCCGCTCGACCGAGCTGGCCAGGTGCGTGTCCATGGTGACGATTACCACGCGTACGGGGGTGCTGGAGACGGTGCGCATGTTAGCGGGCGAAGTGCGCTTTAGCGTCATACAAAGTCTCCACCGTGATGAGCGCCACGCCGTGGTCTACGGCATACCGCTCGGTGTTGCGCCGGGCTTTGCCACGCACAAAAAACGGAATTTTTTTCAGTTCTTGTTCGGCCTCAGGGTTCCAGCTGGCCGCGGTCACTGCGCTGAGCGTGACCGTGTCCGTGTCCGCGACGGGGGTTGGTGCCGGTGCGGGTGCGTTGGGACTCTCCTGCATCACGCCGCCGCCTAAGTGCGAGGGCGCGGCGTCTTGGTGGAACTCGGAGTCGCCCCGGAACATGCCAATCAGGTGTTCTTCCAGGCCCATCATCAGGGGATGAACCCAGGTGTCAAACAGCACGTTGGCGCCTTCAAATCCCATTTGCGGCGAATAGCGCGCCGGAAAATCCTGCACATGCACCGGGGCCGAAATCACCGCGCAAGGCACGCCCAGGCGCTTGGCAATGTGGCGCTCCATTTGCGTGCCCAGCACCAGCTCGGGCTGCAACTCGGCGATGCGCGCTTCGATTTCCAGGTAGTCGTCGCTGATGAGCGGCTCCACGCCATAGCGCTTGGCCGCGTCGCGCACTTCACGGGCAAATTCACGGCTGTAAGTGCCTATTCCCACCACGGTAAAGCCCATTTCCTCGCTGGCCACTTTGGCCGCTGCCACGGCGTGTGTGGCATCGCCAAAAACAAACACGCGTTTGCCCGTGAGGTAGGTGGAGTCCACCGAGCGGGCGTACCAGGCGGCGCGAGAAACCGCTTGGGCCAAAGCGGCCTCAGCGTCCAGACCTGCCAGCGTGGCCACTTCGCGCACAAAGGCGCGGGTGGCTCCGGTGCCAATGGGGATGGTTTTGGTGAAAGGCTGGCCAAAGGTTCGCTGCAGCCACTGCGCCGTCAGGTTGGCGATTTCGGGGTAGAGCACGACATTGAAGTCGGCGTTGGCCAGGCGACCCAGGTCTTCGGGGGTGGCTGAGAGTGGCGCCACCACATTGACCTCGACGCCCATGTTGACCAGCAGGGTGCGGATTTCTTGCAGGTCGTCACGGTGGCGAAAACCCAGTGCCGTGGGGCCCAGGATGTTGCAGCGTGGCTTTTTCGCCTCGGTGTTTTCACCAGGTGGCGTGGCGGGCTTGGCCAGGTTGCGTACCAGTTGGTAGAAGGTCTCAGAAGCACCCCAGTTTTCCTTGCGCTGGTAGGCGGGCAGCTCCAGCGCCACCACGGGCACGGGCAGATTCAGGGCCTTGCACAGACCGCCCGGGTCGTCCTGGATCAGTTCGGCTGTGCACGAGGCGCCCACCAGCATGGCCTGGGGCTGGAAACGTTCATAGGCTTCGCGCGCTGCCGTTTTGAACAGCTCAGCCGTGTCGCCACCCAGGTCGCGCGCCTGGAAGGTGGTGTAGGTGACGGGCGGGCGCTTTTGCAGGCGCTCGATCATGGTGAACAGCAGGTCGGCGTAAGTGTCGCCCTGGGGCGCATGCAGCACGTAATGCACTTTTTCCATGGCTGTGGCTACCCGCATGGCGCCGACATGGGGCGGGCCTTCATACGTCCAGAGCGTGAGTTGCATGGCGAGGGTCCGGAAAAAA
The DNA here is from genome assembly GCA_947448105.1 of Burkholderiales bacterium. Classification (GTDB taxonomy): domain Bacteria; phylum Pseudomonadota; class Gammaproteobacteria; order Burkholderiales; family Burkholderiaceae_C; genus Allorhodoferax. The sequence continues at coordinate 8,534 of CANFNE010000022.1, read as the reverse complement.
CGCGGGGCCTAGGCGGCCAGGCGCATGCGCCGCACCAAGGGCCGGGTGAACAGTTCGGCCAAGTCGGCGGCTTGGTCAAAGCCTTGGATGGGGGTGAACACCAGTTCAATCGCCCATTTGGTGGTCATGCCCTCAGACTCCAGCGGATTGGCCAGGCCCAGGCCGCAGACCACGATGTCGGGCTGGGCGGCGCGGCATCGCTCCAACTGCTTTTCCACATGCTGGCCTTCGGACAAAAAGGTGCCCTCCGGCAACAAGGCCAGCTCTTGCGCCAGGTTGTGGCGGTGCAAATAGGGCGTGCCGACTTCCAGCAGGCGCATGCCGAGTTCGCGGGCCAGAAAGCGCGCCAGCGGGATCTCGAGCTGCGAGTCGGGGAAAAAGAAGATGCTCTTGCCCTCCAACGCCACCCGGGCGCGCGCCAAGGCTGTCCGGGCGCGCTGGGTTGCCGGGGCCACTGCGGCGTCAAAAGCAGCGTCAGACACGCCAAAAGCCTGTGCTGCGGCTTGCAGCCACAGGCTCGTACCCTCTACGCCCAAAGGAAAGGGCGCCACCAAGAGCGTTGCGCCGCGCGCCTGTAGCGCACGGGCGGTATCGGCCAAAAAGGGCTGGGCCAGCAGCATGCGGGTGTTGGGGCCTACCGGCGCCATGTCCGAGGCGCGCCGAGGCGGGAAAAACCGCACGCGCTCCACGCCCATGTGCTTGAACAGGCGCAAAAACTGGTCTTCCACCACGTCAGCCAGGGCGCCAACGACCAGCAATTCGGCTGGGGCGTTGGGCGTGCTGGTGGGCAAACCCGGCACCATGGAAGCCAGGCAGGCGTCTTCGCCCTGGGTAAACGTGGTCTCGATGCCGCTGCCCGAATAATTGAGCACCCGCACCGATGGCGAAAACGTGCTGGACAAGCGGGCCGCCGCACGTGCCAGGTCGAGTTTGATGACCTCGGACGGACAAGAGCCCACCAGAAACAGCAGTTTGATTTCGGGGCGGCGCGCCAGCAGTTGATTCACCACGCGGTCGAGTTCAGCGTTGGCGTCGGCCAGACCGGCCAGGTCGCGCTCGTCGATGATGGCGGTGGCAAAGCGGGGTTCGGCAAAAATCATCACCCCAGCGGCCGACTGAATCAGGTGGGCGCAGGTGCGCGAGCCCACCACCAAAAAGAAGGCGTCCTGGATCTTGCGGTGCAGCCAGATGATGCCGGTCAGGCCGCAAAACACCTCGTGCTGGCCGCGCTCGCGCAAGACCGGGGCGTCACTGCAGCCGCTTGCCGACGCAGCCCGGATGGGAATGGCAACCGCGTTCATGCGAGCGCTCCGGCGCCATGTGGCGCGATCGTGTTGGCGCGCAGGCTGGCTTCATGGTCCAAGCGGGCGGCGCGCAACTTGAGCAAAAACTGCCCGGCGTTAACCACATACGTCGCATACGCGGCCAGCGCCAAGTACATCAGCGCTGCGCCCGAAAGTGCCCCGGTGTACGTAGCCCACAGGTAGCTGGTGTGCAGCGCCAGCACCAGCATGCTGAACACGTCTTCCCAGTAAAACGCCGGAGCAAACAGGTAGCGGCCGAACACCACTTTTTCCCAGATGCAGCCGGTCAACATGATGGTGTACAGGGCCAAGGTCTTGACAACCACCGACGCGTTGGCGATTTCCAGCCCGTTGCCCGTGAACAGAAAACGCAGTACCAAGCCCAGGCTGCCCAAGAAGATGAAAAACTGGATGGGCGCGAGCAGCCCTTGAACAAAAGTCCACACCGACTGGTCGCGGCGCACGCGCTCCTCAGGCGTGTACAGCGGCGGCCGCGCCGGCCTTACGGACGGGTTTGCTTGCGGCGTTAAACGGGAAAGATCGGACATGAAGCCCAATTTATCTGTGCTTCCACGAAATGTCAACTTTTTGTTACGTAAATAAGTTGAGACACTTCAAAAATAAACCCGACTAATTCGATCGGATTTGAAAAATGCTTTGATTAAAGTCAATGACAAGCGTAAAACGGGCCTGACACACACGGTGTAAATGTTTTTTTGCTTCCCTGAAGTCGGGCCGTTGGTGTAGAAAAATAGAGAAAACACACGAAAGCTTTGGCAGGTACCGAAGCGCGTTCGCCCCCAAGGGCGAAGCCCCATAACGAGGAGACATCAATGGGTTCGAGGAACCGGATCAGCATGATCGACGACGGGAATTTTGACGACCCGCGCTCGTCAGAAAATTGGCAGAGTCTGGGCGCAGGCGTGCAGTCGCGCTACGGGCGCGCTTCGCAAGATGAGGACGCGTTTGCACAGGATGACCATACGGTGGCGGTGCTGGCCAAGGCCATACAGCACGAAATCATCCCGCGCCTCATGCTGGCGCACCGCACGCCCGAAGAGTGCGAATTGCCCGCTGATTACGCAGCCGTCAAGGTCACGCCCGACGATGTAGCTGACTTTGCCAAGCTGATCCTCACCCGCAGCGAAGCGCAGGCGCTGGCTTGTATCGAGTCGATGCGTATCAAGGGTGCGCCCATTGAATCCATTTACCTGGATCTGCTTGCGCCCGCAGCGCGCTACTTAGGCGAAATGTGGGAAGAGGACCTGTGCGATTTCACCGACGTCACCATCGGACTCGGACGCTTGCAAAAAATGCTGCACGAGCTCAGCGCCGAATTTGAAAAAAATAAAAACCCGGTCAGCAACGGCCTGCGGATCTTGCTGGTGCCCACGCCGGGCGAGCAACACACCTTTGGCCTGGCCATGGTGGCAGAATTTTTCCAGCGGGCTGGCTGGGAGGTGACCGGCGGCCCCTACGACCTGTTCGACGACCCGGTGACGCTGGTCAAGCGCCACAAGTACGACGTGGTGGGATTTTCCCTGGCGACGGCCCAGCAGCTTGACCGCCTTACCGAATGCGTCAGCGCAGTTCGAAAGGCCTCGCTGCATAGTGGGGTATGCATAATGGTGGGAGGCCCTTTGTTTGCATGCTACCCCGAGTATGTTGCGCGCGTCGGCGCTGATCTGGTGGCCAATGACGGAAGTCTGGCGCCCGGTCTGGCGCGTTTGCACCTGGCTTCCGGCCTGACTACGCAATAGCGCCTTAGTCCATATTCTCCTATTTCGGATCTTTCATGAACCAAGTTATTCAAACGGCACCGGCACATCCTACGGGGCGTTTTGAAGATGCGCAGCAGTATTTTTCGAACCTGGATTCGGACATCGCGGCCAAGCTGATTACCGCCGCTGCCGATGTGGTGCTGATCATGGACGAGTCTGGCATCATCCGCGACGCCGCCTTTGGCAGCGACGAGATGATGGGGCACGGCTACCAAAACTGGCTGGGCAAGCCCTGGAGCCAGACCGTCACGGAGGAAAGCCGCCCCAAGGTGGCTGCGCTGCTACGCGACGGCGACTCGGGCAAAAGCGCCAAGTGGCGCCACCTGAACCAATACGCCGAAGACGGTACCGAGCTGCCTTTGTCGTATTCGCTGATCCACGTGCCCGCGTCGCGCCTGCCGGGCGGCCAAGGTGCGCATTCGGTAGCTTTTGGGCGTGACTTGCGCCCGCAAGCCGCGCTACAGCAAAAACTGATTGCTGCCCAGCGCTCCATGGAGCGCGATTATTGGCAGCTCAAGCACATCGAAACCCGCTACCGCCTGCTGTTCCAGGTCACGTCCGAGGCCTTGCTGATTTTGGACGCCACCACCGAAAAGCCCGAAGACAGCAATCCGGCAGCGCAGGCGCTGTTTGGCGAGACCTTGGCAAAAACCGGCTGGACTTTGCGCGACAGCCTGGACCAGCGCAGCTACACGGCGCTGAGCCAAGTTTTGTCGGGCCTGCGCGCCAGCGGTCGCGCCGCGCCGGTCGAAGTGCGGCTTGCGCCCAGCGGCGCCGAGATGGTGGTGCAGGTGTCGCTGTTTCGCCAGGAACAGTCCTCGCATTTCCTACTGCGCCTGGTACCCAAAGCCGCACAGGTTGAATCGGTGGGCAGCGCCAACGCCAAGCAAATTCTTGCTGACGTGATGGAAAGCGCACCCGACGCCTTTGTCGTGACCGATTTGTCCGGCCAAGTGCTCACCGCCAACCGGGCGTTTTTGCAGCTCGCCCAGGTCAGCAATGAAGACCTGGTACGCGGCGAGTCGCTGGAGCGCTGGTTGGGGCGCGCCGGCGTGGACCTGAGTGTGCTGATTTCCAATTTGCGCCAGCGCGACGTGGTACGCCTGTTTGCCACCCGCATGCGTGGCGACTACGGCTCGACCGCTGATGTTGAAATCTCGGCTGTGGCCGTGACCACGGGTGAGAAGCGTTGCCTGGGTTTCACCATTCGAGACGTAGGCCTGCGCCTGAACAACGACACCAAGCCCAGCAAGGAACTCCCACGCTCCACCGGTCAAATGACCGAGTTGGTGGGCCGCGTGCCGCTCAAGGACATCGTGCGCGAAACCACGGATTTGATCGAGCAGCTGTGCATTGAGGCAGCGCTCGAACTGACCGGCGACAACCGGGCATCTGCCGCAGAAATGCTGGGCCTTTCCCGGCAAAGCCTGTACGTCAAGCTGCGCCGTTTTGGCATGAGCGACGCCAGCGCCGACACGGACGCTGAAAGCTAAGGCCGAAATCTAAGGCCGGGCCCGGGCGCCGCCCACCGGCACCTAAGGGCGCCACTAAGGGGATACCATAAGAAGTGTAAATATTTCTTGACACTTACATGTGTCAACGATAAAACACTTCGAATGCCACGCCCCGCACTTTCTGCCGTTACCGAGCTCTTCAAACCTATCACCTGGTTTCCGCCCATGTGGGCTTTCGCCTGCGGCGTGGTCGCCTCGGGGGTGGCCATGGACGGCAAATGGGCTCTGGCACTGATCGGCATTGCGCTGGCCGGGCCCTTGGTGTGCGCGACCAGCCAGGCGGTAAACGACTGGTTTGACCGACATGTGGACGCCATCAACGAGCCGCACCGGCCGATTCCGTCTGGGCGCATGCCGGGGCGCTGGGGTTTGGGGCTGGCGCTGCTGTGGACTGGCGTGTCGCTGGCCGTGGCGCTGGCGCTGGGGCCCTGGGGTTTTGGCGCGGCGGCCCTCGGGCTGGCGCTTGCCTGGGCCTATAGCGCGCCGCCGCTGCGCCTCAAAGAAAACGGCTGGTGGGGCAACGCCGCTTGCGGCATTAGTTATGAGGGTATCGCCTGGACCACGGGCGCGGCGGTGATGGCCGGGGGCGCCATGCCTGGTAGCCGGTCGCTTGCGCTGGCCTTGCTCTACAGCATCGGCACCCACGGCATCATGACCCTCAACGATTTCAAGGCTGTCAAGGGCGACCGGGAAATGGGTGTGCGCTCCTTGCCGGTGCAGCTGGGCGAACAGTCGGCCGCCGGCGTGGCCTGCTGGTTCATGGGCTTGCCGCAGGTGCTGGTGATCGTGCTGCTATTTGCCTGGGGTCGCCCCGGCCATGGGCTGGCTGTTGCGCTGCTACTGGGCATTCAACTGTTCATGATGGATTACTTCTTGGCGCGTGTGACACAACGCGCCTATTGGTACAGCGGCTTTGGTGTGCCGTTTTTTGTGGCCGGAATGATGGTCAGCGCCTTTGCCTTGCGCAGCCTGCAGACGGTGGGTGCCTGAGGAGCGCCGAAACTTCAATTCATGGGGAGACTGGGTATGGAACAGAGTGAAACGTTTGACGTGGTGGTGGTGGGCGGCGGCCCTGCCGGTGCGACAGCGGCGCATGAGCTCGCGCGCCAGGGCCACAGCGTGCTGTTGCTCGACCGCGCCGGGCGTATCAAGCCCTGTGGCGGCGCCATTCCGCCACGCCTGATCAAGGACTTTGCCATTCCAGACCACTTGCTGGTGGCCCGCGCCCGCAGCGCGCGCATGGTGGCGCCCAGCCAGCACGCGGTGGACATTCCGATCGACAACGGCTTTGTTGGCATGGTGGACCGCGCTGATTTTGACGAGTGGCTGCGCGAGCGCGCAGCGGCCAGCGGCGCGGTGCGGCGCATCGGCACCTTTGAGCGCCTGGAGCGCGACGCCGATGGCGTGAGCGTAGTGCACTACCAGGCGCGCGAACACCACCACCGGGGCGAAGGCAAGCCCGCCCGGGTGCGCGCACGCAGCATCATTGGCGCAGACGGCGCCAAGTCGCAGGTGGCGCGCCAGGCTATTGCGGGCGCCAAGGACACCGAGTACGTGTTCGCGTACCACGAGATCGTCAAGGCCCCGGTGGTCAAGCCCGAGGGTTACGACGGCACACGCTGCGACGTGTACTACCAAGGCCGCTTGTCGCCCGACTTTTACGGCTGGGTATTTCCGCACGGCGACACCCTAAGCATTGGAACCGGCAGCGCGGACAAGGGCTTCTCGCTGCGCGGCGCGGTCGGCCAGTTGCGCCAGATTGCCGGCCTGGGCGAGGCCGAAGTGCTGCGCCGCGAAGGCGCGCCGCTGCCCATGAAGCCGCTCAAAAAATGGGACAACGACCGCGACGTGGTGCTCGCAGGCGACGCCGCCGGCGTGGTGGCACCAGCGTCCGGCGAGGGCATTTACTACGGCATGGTGGGCGGCCAGTTGGCGGCACACGCAGTGCACGAAATGCTGCAAACGGGAGATGCGCGCTGCCTGAAACGGGCCCGCAAGCAGTTCATGCAAAAGCACAGGACGGTTTTCACGGTGCTGGGCATCATGCAGTGGTTCTGGTACCGCAGCGAAAAGCGGCGCGAGCGCTTTGTCAAGATCTGCGAAGACCGCGATGTGCAGCAGCTCACCTTTGAGTCCTACATGAACAAAGAGTTGGTGCGCAAAAAGCCCATGGCCCATGTGCGCATCTTCTTCAAGGACGTGGCGCACCTGCTCGGCCTGGCAAAGGTGTGATGCTGGCGCAGTGGTACGCCTCGACCGCCTTGGTGGACGGCGTGATCGCATTTACCGTGCTGGAGTTGCTGGCGCTGTGGCTGTTTCACCGGCGCACCGGGCGCGGCTTGGCACCGGCCGACTACGCGCTCAATGGCCTGGCGGGCCTGTGTTTGATGGTGGCCTTGCGCGGGGCGCTGACGCCGCAGTGGCCGCTGGTGGCGCTGGGGCTGTTAGCGGCCGGGCTGGCGCATTTTGGCGACTTGCTGTTGCGCGCGCGCCGCAAGGCCGCGCTGGCGCTTTCTTAGCGCGGATTTGCGGCGTCCTTGCCCTCGCCGCCCGCAGGCGCAGTCAGGCGCACATGGCGGCCAAAGTGCTGCGCCAAATAGTCCTCCCCATGCTCGAGCACAAAGTAGCGAAACGCCTCGGCCGCCGGGGACAGCAGCTTGGACAGCATGTGCACCACGTTCCAGGCGCGCACGACGGGCGCGCCCTGCACATCCAGCACGGCGATCAGCCGGTTGTCCAACTCAAGCCCCAATGTGTGCAGCGACAAAAAACTCAGGCCCATGCCGGCCATCACCGCTTGTTTGATGGTCTCGTTGCTGGCCATTTCCATGGTCACGCGCGGCTCCACGCGGGCGTTGGCCAGGAAACGCTCCAGCGCCGCGCGCGTGCCCGACCCCGGCTCGCGCAGGATGAAGGGCTGGCCTTGCAGCGCGCCAGGTGCCAGTGTCTCGCCCTGGGCCAGCGGGTGTTTGACGGGCGCCACAAACACATGCGGGTGCGCGGCAAAGGGCTCGGCGCGGGTGGCCAGTTCATTGGGTGGCCGACCCATGATGGCGATGTCCACGTCGTTGGCCTGCAGCATTTTGACGAGTTGCTCGCGGTTGCCCACCACCAGCTTGATGTCAATGCCCTCGTGTTCCTGGCGAAATTCGGCCAGCAGGTGGGGCAAGAAGTACTTGGCGGTGCTGACCATGCCAATGGTGAGCAGCCCGACTTCGAGCTTTTGCAGGCGCGCGGCGGCGTCTTCGGCGTCTTTGAGGGTAGCGAGCATCTTGCGGGCATAGACCAGCATGTATTCGCCCACCGTGGTGAGGGCCACGCTGCGTCCGCTGCGGTCAAACAGCGGCATGCCGATGTGCTTTTCGAGCTCGCGCACCTGCATGGTCACGGCCGGGGGGGTGAGGCTCAGGGTGTGGGCGGCGCGCGCAAAGCTCAGGTGGCGCGCCACTTCGCTAAACACGCGCAACTGGCGGAAGGTGGCGTTTTTCATTAAGTAGTACCTTAACTCAAATCCAAGAATAAGTGAATTTACTTTATTTCAGACCGCAAATACATTCCTCCTCAGCCAACCCACAAACCCCTGAGGAGACAAACATGAGCGACACAGACAGCGGCTCCGGCCAGATCACCGACGCCAAAAAGCGCTACAGCGCCGGCGTTCTGAAATACAAGCAAATGGGCTACTGGATGCCCGATTACGTGCCCAAAGACACCGACACCTTGTGCCTGTTTCGCATCACCCCGCAAGACGGCGTGGACCCCGAAGAGGCCGCTGCCGCCGTGGCCGGTGAATCGAGCACCGCCACCTGGACTGTCGTGTGGACCGACCGCCTGACCGCCTGCGACAGCTACCGCGCCAAGGCCTACAAGGTCATTCCCGTGCCCAACAACCCGGGCCAGTATTTCGCCTATGTGGCCTACGACCTGATTCTGTT
>CANFNE010000021.1 GCA_947448105.1 Burkholderiales bacterium | reverse complement strand
CCACCGTTACGCCGGATTCTGTGCATGCGGGGTTGCCCCTGCATGTGACCACCATTAATCTGGGCCCTTGGTCGCCCAAGAGCTCGGTGCTACCTACCCGCCAACTCCGGGGGTCCCGGTCAGGACGCTGCGGCGAACCGCCTCGCTTTGCGTTGGCCTACTTGGTATTGCTGCGCGTAGAGATTGCCCGTTTCACCCGAACTTAATCGGCTCGTCTCTGTTGCTCTGATCCTCACCTTATGCCGCACCCTTGCGGGCATGGTTTTCAGTGGACAGCCGTTAGCTGCTACGCTGCCCTTTGCAGTCCGGACGTTCCTCCAGTGCGCTGTTTCCAGAATTGCACCAGCGGTGGTCTAGCGGGCTTCACGCCCCGATTATCGGCGCTGCGGATATCCATATAACCAGGACAGCCTGGAATCTGGCTCAAAATGGCGTCAAAACCAACCATCCCCCATCCCACCGGAGACACCCCCATGAGAGCCGACACCATCCTGCACACCATTGGCAACACCCCGCACGTACGCATCAACCGCCTGTTTGGCGCGGGCGCCCACGTGTGGATCAAGTCCGAACGCAGCAACCCCGGCGGCTCGATCAAGGACCGCATTGCGCTGGCCATGGTGGAAGACGCCGAAAAGAGCGGCGTGCTGCAACCCGGCGCCACCATCATCGAACCCACCTCGGGCAACACCGGCGTGGGCCTGGCCATGGTAGCTGCGGTCAAAGGCTACAAACTGATTTTGGTGATGCCCGACAGCATGTCCATCGAACGCCGGCGCCTGATGCTGGCCTATGGCGCCACGTTTGACCTCACGCCCCGCGCCCTGGGCATGAAAGGCGCCATCGCCCGTGCGCAAGAGCTGTCTGCCGCCACACCCGGCAGCTGGATTCCCCAGCAGTTTGAGAACCCGGCTAACGTGGAAGTGCACACCCGCACCACGGCGCTGGAGATACTGGCCGACTTTCCTGAGGGGCTGGACGCCATCATCACCGGCGTAGGCACGGGCGGCCACATTACCGGCGTGGCGCAGGTGCTCAAAAAATACTGGCCCAAGCTGCAGGTGTTTGCGGTCGAACCCAGCCAAAGCCCGGTGATCAGCGGCGGCGCCCCATCGCCCCACCCCATTCAGGGCATTGGCGCGGGCTTTATTCCCAAAAATTTACACACCGATTTGCTCGATGGCGTGATCCAAGTGGACGCCGAACCCGCCCGTGAAATGGCGCGCCGCAGCGCCGCCGAAGAAGGCATGCTGGTGGGAATCTCCAGCGGCGCCACGCTCGCAGCCATTGCGCAAAAACTGCCTGAGCTGCCCGCAGGCGCCAAGGTGCTGGGCTTTAACTACGACACGGGTGAGCGCTATTTGTCGATTGAAGGCTTTTTGCCTACCGAATAGACCGCAGGCGGCTGCCTGCTGCTATTTCGGAAGGCGGTGCAGCGCGCAAATTTTGTTGCCGTCTGGATCGCGCAAATAGGCCAGATACAGCGGGCCTGCCGGGCCTTCGCGCAGGCCCGGCGGGTCTTCACAGGTGACGCCGCCGTGGGCCACACCCGCAGCGTGGAAGGCATCTCCTTGTTCCACCGACTGAACCAAAAACCCGACGGTGCTGCCATTGCCGTGCGTGGCCGGCTCGCCATTGATGGGTGTGGAAATCGCAAAAGTGCCGGTCGGGCTGCGGTAGAAATAGCGGTTTTTATTCGCGACCCCAGGGCCTATGCCCACAGTGCCCAAAACTGCGTCATAGAATTTTTTGGAAGCCTCAAGGTCTTTGACACCGAGCATCACGTGACTGAACATGGTTTTCTCCGTGAGAGCCCGACGCCGGGCCCGTTAATGAAGCGCGCATGGTACCCGAGGGCCCGCAAGTTCATACAGCTTTCACCGGCCCGACGCGCGCGTGTCATGTTTCGTTCATAGGATGGACCCCATTGTGGGGCGCCCTTATGAAAATCACTTTTTTCACCTTGAACCGGCGTGCGGTAGCGGCGTCGCGTCCCGCTGACCCTCCAGCGTCCACGGCGCCTGGGACGCCCCGCAGGCCAACGCAGGCGGCAGGCAAGCGGCTGATCGCCTGGGCCGCCCGTCTGTTTTCTCGCATCTGCCTGATCTTGGTCCCGGTCATGCCGGCGCTGGTGGCGCTCTTGTTGATGGACCGGCGTTTCTTGGCAGACTACGGCAGCCAACGGGCCAAATTCAAAACCCACTTTCTCGCCTTGAGCCAGGGGCCGGTCGAGCACTTCTTCAGCGACGTTTTCTTGCGCTTCAAACAGGTGCCGGTGACGGTCTATGGGGTATGCGTCCAGTGCGGCAACTGCTGCTTGAACCGGCAATGCGCTTTTTTGGAGCCCCTACCCGACGGCAAATACCAGTGCGGGATTTATGGCACGTACCTCAGGCGCCTTTCCAACTGCGGCTCATTTCCCCTGCACGCGCACGACATCGCGCGCTACCAATGCCCTAGCTACTTTGTCGAGGGCGACCCTCGCGTGCTGTGGCTCAAAACCTGAATCGCCCGCTGCGCCTGCGACCCTGGGGGAGTGCGGCGTCGAACTAGGCGGCTTGCACGGCCCACTGGTGCAGGTGGGGAACGCCTTGTTCCAAGAGAATTTTTTGGAAGATGGACTCGGTCTTTTCCACCACCTTGGGCCAACCCAGGGCGTGGGCGGTTTGCCAGGCCTGCTGGCCCACGGCGCGCATATGGGCAGGATCGTTCAAGAGTGCCTGGGCTGCGGCCTGAAATCCCTGCACATCGGAAGGCTCTGCCAGCATGCCGTTTTTGCCTGAAACAATCAGCTCACCCGCCGCCGCGTGCCGGAACGCCACCACCGCCAGGCCCGAGGCCATGGCCTCGATGGTGACGTTGCCAAAGGTCTCGGTCTTGCTGGCAAACATAAACAGATCGGCGCTGGCGTAGTGCCGGGCCAGGTCTTGGCCGACACGAAAGCCAGCGAAGACGATGTCCGGGTGTTTCTGCTGTAACTCGTTGCGCAGGGGTCCGTCGCCCACCAGCACGAGTTTGATGTCCGGGTGCTGCAGCTTGAGCGCGCGGTAGCTGTCAATCACTGCGCCCAGGTTTTTTTCCACCGCCAGGCGCCCCACATACAACAGGACCCGGTCTTGCTCTGACACGCCCCAGCTGCTGCGCAACTTCGCCTGGCGCTGCGCTGGTGAAAACAGACTGGTGTCGATGCCGCGCGGCACCACCGACAAGCGCTTGAAGCCGCTGCCCGCCAACTCGCCTTCCAAGGCCGCGGTCGGCACCATGGTGGCGTGCGCGGCGTTATGGAACTTTTTCATGTAAGCCAGGATGGCTCCGCGCAACCAGCCAATGCCGTAGTGCTGGCTGTAGGCGTGGAAATTGGTTCGAAAGTCGGTGCTGATGGGCAGCTTGAGCTTGCGCGCCACTTGCAGGGCAGACCAGCCCAAGGGGCCTTCCGTGGCGATGTGCACGATGTCGGGCCGCTGCCGTGTCCACAGCCGCAGCAGCTCACGTTTGGCTGGCAGCCCCAGGCGCAATTGGCGGTAAAACGGGATAGGCAGGCCGCGCACCAGCAGTTCCTGGTAGCTGTTATTGACGAGGGCGACGTCTACGCCCGGTTGGCGTGGACGCACCAGCCAGATCACATGGCCACGGGCCTGCAAGCCTTGCACAATTTTGGACAAGGTGTGGGCCACGCCGTTGATGTCGGGCGGGTAGGTCTCGGTCACTACCGCGATGTTGAGCGCGGCTTGTGTGTTACTGATGCGCTCGACCTGAAGCTGCGGTTCGGTGTTCATGCCGGCACTTTGCCGCCAGTTTGCGACCGTTTCATGAAGGTCGAGTGACGTGCGCATGACGCGCCGCCTGTCACCAAATTTTCACGCAAAAGCGTGACATTTCTATGCCAAGGCGTGCGGGCGGTAGTGCCCCGGCCTTTGCCTTTTCAACCAGGAGATTCCATGCAATCGTTTTTTGAACTCGTCAACGTCCAGCGCTGGGACGACCACCGCTACTACCACCACAGCCGCGTCAACCAATTCCTGCACCTCATCAGCGCCCTGTCGTTTTTGGTGGCTTATGTGTTTCTGTTCATCGACCCGGTGGTCTCGGCCCTGATCGCCTGGCTGGTGTCCATGACGACGCGCCAGATCGGTCACTTCTTCTTCGAACCCAAGGGTTTTGACGATGTCAACCAGGCCACGCACGAACACAAAGAAGAGATCAAGGTCGGTTACAACCTCAACCGCAAAATTGTGCTCCTGAGCATCTGCGCGGCCATTCCGGTGCTGGCGTACTGGATGCCGCAGTACCTGCAATGGGCGGTACCGCAGGCCTACGAGGACACGCCCATGCGCATGACGGCCATGGCCTGGCTTATTCTGGGCGCAGCCGGTCTGTGCTTTCGCGTCTTGCAGCTCTGGAAGCAAGACAGCCTGATGGCCGGCCTGGCCTGGGGCTTCAAGATCATCACCGACCCCTTGCACGACATCAAGATGTATTACAAGTCGCCGGTGTATTTGCTCCAGGGCCAATGGTTAGACCCGATGGACCACGTTAAGGGCGCGCACCACTGAGTTTCGGGAACCTCGCTGCCAGCATTTCTTTGAGAACCTGGCGGCGAATCTTTTTACCGGTCTGCGCCTCAGGCACCCACCACCAGCCGTCGGCCTGCATGGCTTGGGTGGCCGAGACAAAGCGCTGGCAAAAGTCCTCAAACGCCGCATCGTCAAAGTTGAAGCTGAAAATCATGCGGCCCGTTCCCACCCAACTCAGGGCAATTCCTTGCGCGCGCAAATAGTATTGCAGCAGCCAGTTGTAGCGGCTGGGCACGTCATACAGCACAGACCACACCGTTTCCATGCCGGCAACGCGCACCGGAACCTGGGCTGCCTGCAACTTGGCGTTGAGCAAGGCTTGGCGCTGGTTCCAGGTTTGCGAAGCCACTGCGTACTGTGCCTGCACCTCGGGTTTGTCCAACGAGCGCAGAAACACGTTCATGGCGCACATCACATAGGGGTGGGCGTTGAAGGTGCCACGGGCAAAGCAGATGTCGCCCGGCTTGTCTTGCGAGAAGCGCTTCATCCATTGGGCTTTTCCACAGATCACGCCGACCGGCAGACCGCCGCCCAGCGTCTTGCCATAGGTCACCAGATCGGCCTTGACGCCAAAGTATTCCTGCGCGCCACCGGGTGCCAAACGGAAGCCCAAAAACACCTCGTCCAAAATCAGCGCAATCCCTTTGGCCGTGCACACGGCGCGCAGCTCGGCCAGCCAGGCAGCGTAGGCCGCGCGGTCATAGGCGACGTGGCGCGTGCCGTCGATCAGCGTGGAATCGGTCGGTGCAGCCCGGTTGGGGTGCATGGCTTGCAAGGGGTTGATCAGCACGCAGGCTATGTCGCTGCGGTTGCGCAAGACGCGCAGCGTGTTGGGGTGCATCTCGTTAAGCGTCAAGGTGTCTTTCGAAGGCGGCATGGGGTTGCCCGGGCCGGGCTGCACATCGTCCCACCAGCCGTGGTAGGCGCCCGTGAAACGCACAATTTTTGGCTTGCGCGTGTGGTAGCGCGCCAGGCGCACTGCTTGCATCACCGCCTCGGTGCCGGACATATGGAAGGACACCTCGTCCATGCCCGAGATCTTGCACAGGCGCTGCACGTTGTCCAACACACTGGGGTGGTAAGAGCCCAGCACCAGGCCCAGAGGTTCGGCCAGCGCGGCGCCTTCGGCCATGCTGGCTTTGTAAAAGTCCGAGCCAAACAAATTGACGCCATAGGAGCCGGTGACGTCGATAAAGCGATTGCCATCCAAGTCGGCCAGCCACACGCCACTGCTCTCGCGCCAGAAGCTTCCGAGCTTGACGTACTGGGCCAGCAAGTGCCGAAATTGGTAAGGCACGCGGTACTGGCTGATGAGTTGCAAGTCCGAAAGCATAGGCCGCACCGTGTCGCTTTGTGCCAAGGTTTGTGGGCTGTGGGATTTGAGGCTATTGCCCAGCTGCGCCAAGGCCAGGCGGCGGCGCTGCTCTACCGCCAGCGGCGCGCCATCGACGGCAAACCAGCTCTTGTCCGGATAGCTGTAGTTGGGAATGAGCTTGGACACGCGCTTGGCCATGCGCAAATGCCCACCCAAAGAAGGGTACTTGGCCAGCGACAGTTGCAAGCGCTGCCACGCTTTTGGAAGGGCCACCAAACCCAGTGAGGCCATACCACCCCAAGCCGCCAATGACAAAAATGCCTCTGAACCGTCCATAGATCGAACCCCTTGTAAAAACCTTGTTTGTATGACATCAAGGTGAATAAATGATGACTATCAAAAAAGCACTGCACGCCCTAGGCGCCAACGAAGATCTGAACTTTTTGCTGACCAACCGCATACCGCGGCTGGCACTCACGCGCTTCATGGGATGGTTTAGCCAACGCACCAACCCCTGGGTGCGCGACCTGTCCATTGGCGCCTGGAAACTGTTTGCCGATCTGGATTTGTCTGAGGCGAAAAAGCAGCGCTTTGACAGCATGCACGACTGCTTTATCCGCGAGCTCAAGCCCGGCGCACGCACGGTGAACGCCGACCCGCGCACCCTGGTGAGCCCATGCGACGGCATCGTGGGCGCCATGGGCCGCGTCGAAGGCGACCGCGTCTACCAGGCCAAGGGCTTTCCCTACACGCTGACGGATTTGCTGGGCCCGCTGGGCGCCAACAGCCCCTGGCAAGACGGTGTGTTTGTCACCATACGCATCACCTCGTCCATGTACCACCGCTTCCACGCGCCCTTTGACCTGCGCCTGCACGACGTGGACTACTTTGCCGGTGACACCTGGAACGTCAATCCCATCGCACTCAAACGGGTGGAAAAGTTGTTTTGCAAAAACGAGCGCGCCCTGCTGCAGGTGGAAGTGGGTGACGAGCGCTATCCGGTGGCGCTGGTGCCCGTGGCCGCCGTGCTGGTGGCCAGCATCCGCTTGCACGCCATGAAGGAACTGCTTGATGCGCGCTACGAAGGCCCGGGGCACATCGACTGCGATGCCAGCTACCGCAAAGGCGAAGAGATGGGGTGGTTCCAACATGGCTCCACCATATTGGTGTTTGCGCCCAAGGGCTTTGGCTTTGCGCCGGGCATCCAGGAAGGCACAGCGCTGCGCATGGGGCAGGCGCTGCTACAACTGCCGCCCCAAGCGCCTGGGGCCTGAGGGGAAAAATGCCAGCGCAGCGCAGCCCATGCGCGCTGCTCTGGCCGCCACCTTAGACGACTTCGGCGACCTGGGCAGCCACATTGACCGCGGTAACGGGAACCGCCTCAGGCATGGGCGCCAAAGTCGCGGGTACCGGCAAAAAGTCCAGCGACTGGTCCCAGTAGATGAGCTCCAACTGCCCGTCAACATGCTCCACCAAGGCCGAGCGGCTTTCCACCCAGTCGCCATCGTTGCAATACAGCACGCCGTCGATCATGCGAATTTCCGCGCGGTGGATATGGCCACACACTACGCCCTGGTAGCCGCGCTTGTGCGCCTCGTGGGCCAGGGCTTTCTCAAAATCGGCAATAAAGTTGAGCGCCTTTTTGACCTTGTTTTTGAGAAAAGCCGACAAGGACCAGTAGGGCAATCCAAGCCGGGCCCGCAGGCGGTTGAAATGCCGGTTCAGGCGCAGCGCCAGTTCGTACAAATAGTCACCCACATAGGCCAGCCACTTGGCGTACTTCACCACCGCGTCGAAGTAGTCGCCATGGATGAGCAAAAGCCTGCGCCCATCCTTGAGCGTGTGGCAAGCCTCTTCGGTAACCTCAATGCCCCCAAAGTGGTGGCCGACAAAGCCACGCGCAAACTCGTCGTGGTTGCCCGGGATGTAAACCACGTGGCAGCCCTTGCGCGCCCGGCGCAGCAGTTTTTGCACGACGTCGTTGTGGGCCTGCGGCCAGTACCACTTGCGGCGCAACTGCCAGCCGTCGACGATGTCGCCGACCAAGTAAAGGTAGTCGCTGGTGTGGGACTTCAGGAATTCGATCAGTGCCTCGGCTTGGCAGCCGGGCGTGCCCAGATGCAAGTCAGAAATAAATACGGCTCGGTAATGCATCCGGTCCTCATTGATACAGATTGGCGGGGCTCACCCAAGAATCGGAAAAGCCTCCATTCGACCGGCTTGGAGCGTATTCAATTTGTATGACTGAATGATGAACGGCCAACGCGACCGTGGCGCGGCGCTTAACGCGCGACGCACACCGGAGCCACCAGCTGCAAACCCGTGCGCGCTTGCAGCAATTCGCACAGCGCGGTCGCGCTTGCGTCCAACGTGCCTTCGTTAACAAGGTGCAGATCGCCAGGCGCGGGCGGCCCACCTGCGGATTGCGAGCGCTGTATGCGTGCCTCCACTTCTGCGCTTGTTTCACGCTGGCGCGCCGTCAGGCGCGCGCGTACGACCGCCTCGGGCGCGCTCACATGCAGCACGGTCAAGCCTGCAAACAAGGCGCGCGCCTGGTCGGCATAGGCGCGTGAACCATTGACCATCACCCAGCCACCGCGCCCCGTGATCTCTTCGTGGCGCACGCCGTAATGCAAGCCATGGGCTTGCCAGTGCATGGCAAAAGCTCCCGCTTGCAGGAGTTGCGCAAAGGCATCGAAACCCACCGCCTCATGGTCCTCGTTGGACTTATCCAGGCTGCGCGTTACCGTGCGCCGGGCGAAGTGCAAGGCCGGCGGCGTTGGCAAGCGGCCCACATGCGCGCGCAGCCAGTTCAGCAAGCTGTCCTTGCCCACGCCCGAAGGTCCCATGACGTAAATCAGCGAGGTGCTCACGGCGCCATCCCAAAGCGCTCCACATACCGAAAGTCAGCGCCTGGCGCATCTTCGGCAAACCACGACAGCGCATCGATCTGCAGGCCGTCGGACAGCAAGGGCGCAAACCAGCGTGTGGCGTGCTGCACCAGTTGCGCGATTTGTGCGTCGCTCAAACCGTCCAAGTTGCCCGTCAGGGTCATGTGGAAGCGGAAGTCCTGCATGGCATAGGGGTAGCCCCACTGGGTCAGCATGTCATGCTGACGCCCACTCAGGCCGCCACGGCTTCGGCGTTCAATTTCACTGGGCGGCAACGGTGCAGAAAACGGATGCAGCTGGCGCACACAGGCGTCAGCCAGTGCCTGCAATGGCGCACAGGGCTGGCGCGGCACCAGCGCCAAAAAATTGCCGATCTGTGCCAAGGCCAGGTCCAAAGTGAAAGGCGCGCCAAGCGCCGCTGCCAGTTGGGAGAAGCCTGCGTGCAAAGTGCTGGGGCTGCAGTCGTCGGCCAGCACAAAGGGCGCTTTCAGGGTGGCGTGCCAGCCGTAGCGCCGGGGGTCGCGCGTGCGCTGCGCAAATGCGTCGGGCTCCCAGCCCGGCGGTGAGGGCTGGGGCAGCGTTTGGCCGCTGTGCGGACAGCGGCCCAACCACTGCGTGCCCAAAAGCCAGGCCAGGCTGCCGGGCGCAGGCGCAAAGTAGGCGGCGTGGCGGTAAGCGGTGGGGACAGCGTTCTGGGTCAAAGCAGGCCTTGGTGGTCACAAAAAAGAAATATGCGCGCCATACAGTGCGCAGCAAAGACGATAGCCCACGCATGTTGCACCACGATTACAAGCCCACCGAAGCCAGCGCGCAAAACCAAGCAGTGAGCCGCTCTGTGTGGATGTCGTTGCTTGCGCGCGCGCCACAGCCCTGGCTGGAAACCCATCTGGCAAGCCAGTGCGAAGGCGACTTGCAGTGGCTGCGCCCGGCGGAGACGGGCCTGATGATGGTGCAAGGCCGTGCCGGGGGTAGCGGCCAGCGCTTCAACCTGGGCGAAGTGCGCGTGACCCGCTGCGTACTCAAGCCCGATGCGGCGCGCACCGGGTGCCGTCAGGTGGGCGTAGCCTATGTAATGGGCGGCTCGCACCGCCACGCCCAACTCGCCGCCCTGGCCGATGCCTTGCTGCAAGAGCCGTCACTGCACGCACATTGGAGCGACGTGCTGCTGCAGCCCCTGCAGCACATGCAAGACGCGCAGGCGCAGCAAAAAAATGCCCAGGCCCAGGCCACCCGCGTGGAATTTTTTGCTGTGGCCCGCGAGGCGGGCTCCGGTCCAGACGACGAAGGCAACGCCTGATGCAACTGCAACTCAAAGACCTGGGGCGCGGCTTTGCCGAGCCCGCCCTGTGCAGCCAGAGCGTCTTTCGCCACGCGCTGGACGCGCTCTCGCTGCCCGGGCGCGTGCAAATGCTGGACGCATCGGGCGCGCTGGCAGGCATGCAGGCGCCGCAAGGCGCGCATCCGGCGGCCGCAGCCTTGTTGCTCGCTTTGTTAGACCAGGATTGCAAGCTGTGGCTCTCGCCAGCATTGGCCCAGGGCGATGCTCCCGCCTGGCTGCGCTTTCATACCGGTTGCGTGCTGGTGGCCGAGGTCGCGCAAGCGGACTTTGCCTGGGTGGCAAGCAGCGCAGAACTGCCAGCCCTGAGCGCCTTTGCCCAAGGCAGCGCCGAATACCCGGACCAGTCCGCCACCTGCATCGTTCAGGTGCAAGGCCTTCAAGCGTCCGCGCAGCCCTGGACCCTGCGCGGCCCCGGCATCAAGGGCAGCACGCAGTTGCATGTGGACGGATTCCAGGCGGACTTCTGCGCGCAGTGGCGCAGTGGCCAGACCCATTTCCCCTGCGGCGTGGACTTCTTTTTTACGCACGGCCAGAGCTTGGTTGGCCTGCCGCGCTCCACGTTAATCGAGGGCTGAGCCGTATGTACGTTGCCGTCAAAGGGGGCGAGTCGGCCATTCTGGCCAGCTACGATTTGCTGGCCCAGCAGCGCCGGGGCGACCCGGCGGTCGCCGAACTCAGCACCGCGCAAATCTGCGAACAACTGCGCCTGGCGGTGGACCGGGTGATGACCGAAGGCTCGGTCTACGACCCGCAACTCGCTGCCCTGGCCATCAAGCAAAGCGCAGGCGACCTGGTCGAAGCCATCTTTTTGCTGCGCGCCTACCGCGCCACCCTGCCGCGTCTGGGTTACACCGAGGCGCTGGACACGGGCGCTATGCAGATTGAGCGCCGTATTTCAGCGGCCTTCAAAGACCTGCCCGGCGGCCAGGTGCTGGGCCCCACTTACGACTACACCCAACGCCTGCTCGACTTCAGCTTGCTGGCCACCGGTGGCACCTTGCCCGCGCCGCGCCAGGGGACGCCCAGCACCGAAGCAACACCGCGCGTGGTCGACCTTTTGCACCACGAGAGCCTGCTCGAAACCCAGCAGCCCCCCGCAGGCGATCCGGACCCGTTTGACCTGACGCGCCAGCCCCTGCGTTTTCCCGCAGACCGCTCTGCGCGCCTGCAAAACCTGGCGCGCGCTGACGAGGGCTTTTTGCTGGCCATGGCCTATTCCACCCAGCGCGGCTACTCGGAAACCCATCCGTTTGTCGGCGAAATCCGCTTTGGTACGGTGGAGCTGTGCCTCACCCCCGAAGAGCTGGGTTTCTCCATCTCGATTGGCGACCTGCCGGTGACCGAGTGCCAGATGATCAACCAGTTCCAGGGCAGCCAGACCCAGCCGCCGCAGTTCACACGCGGCTACGGCCTGGCTTTTGGCCACAGCGAGCGCAAGGCCATGGCCATGAGCCTGGTCGACCGCGCGCTGCGGGCCGACGAACTCGGCGAAGAAGCCACGTCGCCCGCGCAAATGCAGGAATTTGTGATGTCGCACAGCGACAGCCTGGAGAGCTCGGGCTTTGTGCAGCACCTGAAGCTGCCGCACTACGTGGACTTCCAGTCCGAACTGGAACTGGTGCGCAAGATGCGCCAGGCATTTGCCACGCAAGGAAACACCGATGCAGCCCGCTGAGCCCTTCAGCGCCGCGCCAGCGCGCGACCCGCATATCAATTTCGCTTATCTCGACGAGCGCACCAAGCGCATGATCCGCCGCGCGATTCTCAAAGCCGTGGCCATTCCGGGCTACCAGGTGCCTTTCGGTTCGCGAGAAATGCCCCTGCCCTATGGCTGGGGCACGGGTGGCATCCAGGTCACCGCGTCCATCATCGGGCCCGACGATGTGCTCAAGGTGATCGACCAAGGCTCGGACGACACAGTCAACGCCGTCAACATCCGGCGCTTTTTCCAGCGCACCACTGGCGTAGAAGTAACGACCGATACCGAGAGCGCCAGCATCATCCAGACGCGCCACCGCATTCCCGAGACCCCTTTGCACGAAGGCCAGGTGCTGGTCTACCAGGTGCCTGTGCCCGAACCCATGCAGCACCTGGAGCCGCGCGAGTTGGAAACCCGCAAGCTGCACGCCCTGCAAGAGTACGGCCTGATGCACGTCAACTTGTTTGAAGACCTGGCCCGCTACGGCCACATTGCCACTACCTACGACTATCCCGTCCTGGTCAATGGCCGCTACATCATGTCGCCGTCGCCGATTCCGAAATTTGACAACCCCAAGATGCACCAGAACCCCGCCTTGCAACTGTTTGGCGCGGGGCGCGAAAAGCGCATCTACGCGGTGCCACCCTACACGCCGGTGGAAAGCCTGGGCTTTGAAGACCACCCCTTCGAGGTGCAGCGCTGGGATCACGCGTGTGAACTGTGCGGCTCGAACGAGAGCTACCTGGACGAGGTGCTGATGGACGACCAGGGGGGGCGCATGTTTGTCTGCTCCGACAGCGACTACTGCGGCAAGCGCCAAGCGGCGCCGCTGGCTGCAGCCAGTGTGCCGGCGACCGGGACTGGCACGCCATGACGCAGCACGACACCCAGCCACCGCTGCTGCGGGTGCAAAACCTGGGCTGCGCCTACGGCACGCGCACCGTGGTGCGCGGTATTTCTTTTGAACTGTGGCCCGGCGAAGTGCTGGCCGTGGTGGGCGAGTCGGGCTCGGGCAAAAGCACCTTGCTCAATGCCGTGGCTGCGCGCCATACGCCTAGCACGGGCCAGGTCGCGTTTGCACTCAAAGACGGCGGCCTGCAAGACATTTACGCCATGACCGAAGCCCAGCGGCGCATGCTGGCGCGCACCGACTGGGGCTTTGTGCACCAGAACGCGGCCGACGGCTTGCGCATGAATGTGTCGGCCGGTGCCAATGTGGCTGAGCGCCTGATGGCATTGGGCCAGCGCCATTACGGCCATTTGCGTGCACAGGCCACGGACTGGCTCGAACGCGTGGAAATCAGCCCCAGCCGGATGGACGACCGGCCCGATACCTTTTCGGGCGGCATGCGCCAGCGTTTGCAAATTGCACGCAACCTGATCACGCAACCGCGCCTGGTGTTCATGGACGAACCCACGTCGGGGCTGGACGTTTCGGTGCAGGCGCGCCTTTTGGACATGCTGCGCATGCTGACCCGCCAAATGGGCCTGGCCGCCATCATCGTCACCCACGACCTGGCGGTGGCCCGCCTGTTGGCGCAGCGCATGCTGGTCATGCAAGGCGGCATGGCGGTCGAGACCGGCCTGACCGACCAGGTGCTCGACGACCCGCAGCACCCCTACACCCAACTTCTGGTTTCTTCGGTGCTGCAACCATGAACTCTTTCGCCCATTCCGCGCCCCTGCTGCACATGCAAGCGGTCAGCAAGCAGTTTGTCTTGCACTTGCAAAGCAGCACCTCGCTCTGCGTGTTGCGAGACTTTGACCTGCAGCTCATGCCCGGCGAATGCGTGCGCCTGAGCGGCCCTTCGGGCATGGGCAAGAGCACGGTGCTCAAGCTCGCCTTTGGCAACTACCGCGCCACGGCAGGCCAGATTCTGGTGCGCTCAACCGACGGCAGCATGGTCGACATCACGCAAGCCAACGCCCGCACCGTGCTGCACCTGCGCAGCCAGGCCATGGGCTATGTGAGCCAGTTCTTGCGGGTTATTCCGCGCGTGGCTGCCATTGACATCGTTGCCGAGCCCCTGCTCGAAGGCGGCGGCACCCCGTTTACCCCGGCGCAGGCGCGGGAGCTGGCGGCGCAGTGGCTGCAGCGGCTGCGCATTGCGCCTTCGCTGTGGCAGTTGCCCCCGGCCACCTTCTCGGGCGGTGAACAGCAGCGCATCAATATCGCGCGCAGCTTTATCAAACCCCGGCCCCTGCTGCTGCTCGACGAACCCACGGCTTCGCTCGACCCCGAAAACACCCAGACCGTGATCGAACTGATTGCAGAGGCGCGCGCCCAGGGCGTGGGCATTCTCGGAATTTTCCACGACCCGGTAGTGGCCCAGGCCGTGGCCAGCCGCACCGTCGCCATGCAAGCTATTTCCCCCGCACCATGAACACTCCTACAACGCTGCCCATTACCTTCACCAACGCCCGCATGGTGCTTGCCGACGAGGTCGTCCACGGCAGCCTGCTGTGCCAAGGCGGCATGATCCGCGCCATCGACCAGGGCCACAGCGCCGCCGTCGACGCCATGGACCTGCAAGGCGACTACCTGATCCCCGGCATGGTGGAAGTGCACACCGACAACTTTGAGCGCCACCTGATGCCGCGCCCCAAAGTGCGCTGGGACGACGCGCCGGCGCTCCTGGCGCACGATGCAGAAATTGCATCGGCAGGCATCACCACCGTGCTCGACGCGCTGGGGGTGGGCGAATCGGACCCCGACAGCGTGCGTGGCAGCGAGTGGGACTCGGTGCTTGCATGCGTGGCCGACTTTTCTCAGCGCGGTGTGCTGCGCGCCGAGCATTTGCTGCATGTACGCTGCGAACTGCCAGCGCCCAATACCTTGGAGCTGTTTGCACCCTTCATCGGCAACCCGCTGGTGCGCATGGTCTCGCTGATGGACCACACGCCGGGCCAGCGCCAGTGGGAAAACATCGAACACGCGTGGATTTATTTCACCGGCAAAAAAGGCTGGAGCCAGGCCAAGTTTGAAGAACGTGTGGCCCAGTCCAAAGAACACCAGGCCCGCTACGCCCAGCCCCACCGCGCCTATTTCACCGCCTATTGCAAAGAGCACGGCATCACCCTGGCCAGCCACGACGACACCACGGTGGCGCACGTGGAAGAAGCCTTTGCCGAAGGCGCTACCGTGAGCGAATTCCCCACCACGGTTGCTGCAGCGCAAGCTGCGCGTGCGCGCAATATGGCCACCATCATGGGCGGGCCCAATGTGGTGCGCGGCGGCTCGCACTCGGGCAATGTGTCGGCGATTGAGCTGGCACGCTTAGGCCTGGTAGACATCTTGTCGTCGGACTATGTGCCCGGCAGCTTGCTGTCGGCCACGGTGCGCCTGACCGAGACCGCAGGCCTGACGCTGCCGCAAGCCGTGGCGCTGGTAAGCCGCAACCCGGCCCAGTCCATCGGCCTGCACGACCGGGGCGCCATTGCCCAAGGCCTGCGCGCCGATCTGGTGCAGGTGCGCATGACCACCCTGGCCGACGGGCGCCAGCAGCCCGTGGTGCGCGCGGTATGGCGCGGTGGCGTGCGGGTGGCTTGAATTCAGTTTTGGTGAATTTGGTAATTTTTCTGACACATGCCAACCCTAAGCTGCGCCTCCATGAACCCCCAGCAGCTCACCATTGACCAACTCAGCAAGCGCTTTGGCGAAACGACGGCGGTAGACCGTGTGTCGCTGACCGTGGACGCGGGAAGTTTTGTCGGCGTCATCGGGCGCTCGGGTGCGGGCAAGTCCACGCTGCTGCGCATGATCAACCGCCTGAACGACCCCTCGTCGGGCAGCATTCGCTACGACGGCACGGTGGTCACCGATTTGCAGGGCCAGGACCTGCGCCAATGGCGGCGCAACTGCGCCATGGTGTTTCAGCAGTTCAACCTGATCGGACGCCTGGACGTGCTCACCAACGTGCTGATGGGCCGCTTGACGAGCGTGCCAACCTGGCGCTCGCTGCTCACGCTGTGGAGTGACGCGGACAAGCTGGCCGCTCTGGAAGCGCTGGACCGCTTTGGCATGGCCGACTTTGCCGCCCAGCGTTGCGACCAGCTCTCGGGCGGGCAGCAGCAGCGCGTGGCGATTTGCCGTGCCCTGGTGCAGCAGCCCAAAATCATTCTGGCCGACGAGCCTATTGCCTCGCTCGACCCGCGCAACACCCAGGTGGTGATGGACGCGCTGGCCAGCATCAACCGCGACCTGGGCATTACCGTGTTGTGCAATTTGCATGCATTGGATGTGGCGCGCAATTACTGCGACCGGCTGGTTGGGATGTCCGCCGGGCGTGTGGTGTTTGACGGCGCTCCCACCGAACTCACCGACGCCGTGGTGCAAAACCTGTACGGCCTGGAAGCGGCGCAGGTCATGCACCTGCCCGCGCAGCCTGAGCCGCACAGTGCCACGGTGCTGCCCTTTGTTCGCCCCGCCCATACGGTCTGATTTACCGCTCTCTTTCTCTTTTTGCTTCTTCTTTGTACTTCTTCTAACCAAGGAATTTCTATGTTCAATCGCCGCGTTCTCCTCGCACTCGCTGCCTCCAGCGCCCTGATGGCTTCGGCCCAAGCCCAAGACTGGAAAGCCAAATACCCCGAGTTGGTGTTTGCCAGCATCCCTGATGAAAACGCCGCCCAGGTGACCGAGCGCTATGGCGACTTTGTGGCTTATCTGTCGCGCGAAATCGGTGTGCCGGTCAAGCTGCGCATCGCTGGTGACTATGCCGCCGTGATCGAAGGCCAGCGTGCAGAACAAATCCACGTGGCGTACTACGGCCCCGCGTCTTACGCCCGCGCCCGCATGATTGGCGTGAAGACCACGCCGTTTGCCATTGAGGTGAACAAGGGTGGCGTCAAAGGCTACTACTCGGTGTTCTATGTCAAGGCCAATTCGCCTTACCAAAAGATTGAAGACCTCAAGGGCAAGAGCATCGCCTTGGTCGATCCCAACTCCACCTCCGGCAACAACGTGCCACGCTATGCCATGGACAAGATGGGCATCAAACCCGACGAATTCTTCAGCAAAGTGGTCTACAGCGGCAGCCATGTGAATGCAGTCATGGCGCTCAACCAAGGCACGGTCGATGTGGCAGCCAACTGGTGGAATAACGAAACCGATTCCGAGCTGATCCGCATGGCCGACAAAGGCATGGTCAAACGCGAAGACTTCCGCATCATCTACAAGTCGGACCAGATCGTGAACTCGCCCGTCGCCT
>CANFNE010000020.1 GCA_947448105.1 Burkholderiales bacterium | reverse complement strand
GTCAGGATGTGCTGGTCCACCGTGTAGACGTGGAACAGGTCGTGCTGCATTTGCCCGACGATGCGCCTGAACACCCACAAATAGCGCCCCAGCACCGAGGTCTGGTTCATCAGGCGCATGGCGTGGGTAATGCCGCTGGGCTGCATCAGGATGGACAGGAAGGTGGCACGGTTGACCGGGTCGCTGCGAAAGCCGCTGTCCATCAGGCCGCGCGCGTTGTACAAAGCGCGCAGGGTGCGGGCCGACAAGCCCTTGACGCCCACCGTGGTCTGGTAGAGCAAAAAGGTTTCCAAAATCGCATGCGGCTCGCGCTGGTACAGGTCGTCACTGGCCACGTCCAACATGCCGGCTTTGTCGTTAAAGCGTTCGTTGATCGGGCGCAGCGCATGGGTCGAGGGGTTGAGCCGCTCCTCGATATTCATCAGCAAAATCAGGTTGAGCTGGGTCACCGCCTTGGCCGCCCAGTAGTAGCGCTTCATCAGCGCCTCGCTGGCGCGCACCAGCGTGCGGGTGGGCCCGGCACCACTGGTGCCGCTGCTGGTAGCCACATAGCCAAAGGCCTCGGCCACCGGCGTTTGCAGGTCAAACACCAGCCGGTCTTCGCGCCGCTTGGCTGTGGCGTGCAGGCGCGCGCGGATCAAAAACAACAGCGACTCGTTGCGCTGGATTTGCTGCACTTCAAAGGCCGTGGCCAGACCTACCTTGGCCAGATCGCCCCAGTTTTGCCCCAGACGGGCTGCCCTGGCCACCCACAAAATGGCCTGCAGGTCGCGGATGCCGCCAGGTGATTCTTTGCAATTGGGTTCTAGCGAATACGGCGTGTCTTCAAACTTGGTGTGGCGCTGGCGCAGTTCCAGCGTTTTGGCCACAAAAAAGGCCTGGGGGTCCAGCGCCGCAAAAAAAGCGGTTTTGAACTGCTCCATCAGATTTGCGTCCCCCGTGACCAGGCGGCATTCCAGCAGCGCGGTTTGCACCGTCACGTCTTTGCTGGCTTCGCGCACGCAGTCGGGCACGGTACGCACGCTCGAACCGATCTCCAGCCCCGCGTCCCAGCAGCTGCCAATGAACAGCTCCACGCGCTGCGACAGGGCCGCATCGTCTTGCGCGCCCTCAGGCAGCAGCACCAGGACGTCCACATCAGAATAAGGAAACAGCTCGGCGCGACCGTAGCCGCCGACGGCCAAGAGTGCGCAGGGCGCCGCCAGACCGGACTGGGTCCACAGCGTCACTAGCAGTTCGTCGGCCAGGCCAGAGAGCTGGCGCAGCACCTTGTGGATGCCGCGGGGTGAGAAGCTTGGAGCCTGCAGTCGCTGCAGGATTTGCGTTTTTTGCGCGCGGTAGGCGGCGCGCAGCACCTGCAAATCGGTCATGGGGGCGGAACGCAGCGCGACCGGCTTAAGTTGGGGCGCTAACGAAGGCGGGCGTCGGCGGGCTGCCCGCAGACAGCGTCAGCACCTCGTAGCCCGTGGGTGTCACGAGCACCGTGTGCTCCCATTGCGCCGAAAGCGAGCGGTCTTGGGTGACGATGGTCCATCCGTCTTTCTCGGGGCCTTCTTTGATTTCCTTGCGCCCGGCGTTGATCATGGGCTCGATCGTGAAAGTCATGCCTTCGACCAATTTTTCCAGGGTGCCGGGGCGGCCGTAGTGCAGCACCTGCGGCTCTTCATGGAACACCTGGCCAATGCCATGGCCGCAAAACTCGCGCACCACGCTAAAGCCGTGGCCTTCGGCAAAACGCTGGATGGCATGGCCAATGTCGCCCAAGTGGATGCCGGGTTTGACCATTTTGATGCCGTGCCACATGGCCTCGTAGGTGATGGCGCTCAGGCGTTTGGCGGCAATCGAGGCCTCGCCGACAAAGAACATGCGGCTGGTGTCGCCGTGCCAGCTGTCTTTGATGACGGTCACGTCAATGTTGACCACGTCGCCTTTTTTGAGCTGCTTGTCATTGGGAATGCCGTGGCAGACCTGGTGGTTGACCGAGGTGCAGATCGACTTGGGGTAGGGAATTTTGCCCCCGCCGGTGTAGTTCAGCGGCGCTGGAATGCCGCCTTGCACGTTGACGATGTAGTCGTGGGCCAGTTTGTCCAGCGCGTTGGTGGTGACACCGGGCACGACGAAGGGCGTCAGGTAGTCGAGAACCTCGGAGGCGAGCTTGCCCGCAATGCGCATGCCCGCAATGCCTTGGGCGTCTTTGTAAGTGATAGTCATCCCCCGATTATCCCAAGGTTTGGCCCCGCGCTTTGCGCCCCCGGGTGCTCGCTAAAATTGGCGGCTGTTCCCACCCCCACCAAAGCCTGCCCCGTGACCCTGCACCTCTCTACCTTCGACGGCGGCAACGCGCTCAGCCGTTTTCGCGCCGCTTCTCTTGTGACCGCTTTGCAGGGAGTGCACGACAAGATCAGCGCCATCTCGGGCCGTTTTGTGCATTGGGTGGCCACCGACGGCGCGCCTGACGCAGCTTTGAACGGGCAACTTGCAGCCTTGTTGCAGTATGGCGAGCCCTATCTGGGCGGCAACGAGGGCACGCTGCTCCTGGTGTCGCCGCGCCTGGGCACCTTGTCGCCCTGGGCATCCAAGGCCACCGATATTGCGCACAACTGCGGTTTGGCCGTCAAACGCGTAGAGCGCATGGTGGAATACCGGCTCACGCTCAAAAGTGGCTTGCTGTCCAAAGCCAGTCTGTCTTCCGCGCAGTTGCAGGCCTGTGCCGCCTTGCTGCACGACCGCATGACCGAGAGCGTGTTCACCGAGCGCGCCCAGGCCCAAGCCCTGTTTGGCGCGCTGCCGGCCGCGCCCCTGGACACCTGCGATGTGCTCGGTGGCGGGCGCGCCGCGCTGCTGGACGCCAATGTGCGCTTTGGCCTGGCGCTGGCAGACGACGAGATCGACTACCTGGTACACGCATTTACCGGCCTGCAGCGCAACCCCACCGATGTGGAGTTGATGATGTTCGCCCAGGCCAACAGCGAACACTGCCGCCACAAAATTTTCAACGCCGAGTTCACCATCGACGGCGTGGCCCAGCCCAGCAGCATGTTTGGCATGATCCGCCACACCCACCAAACCCACCCCCAGCACATGCTGGTGGCGTATTCGGACAACGCGTCTGTGATGGAGGGCGGTCAAGTCGAACGCTTTGCAGCGTCTGCCAGTACCGCCGACCAAGGCGTGCAGTCACCCAGCTATGAAAAGTCGCAGGCCACGCAGCACATCTTGATGAAGGTGGAAACCCACAACCACCCAACCGCCATCTCTCCCTTCCCCGGCGCGTCCACTGGCGCGGGCGGCGAAATTCGCGACGAAGGCGCCACCGGCCGCGGCTCCAAACCCAAGGCGGGCTTGACCGGCTTTACCGTCTCCACGATTCATTGGGGCCCAGCTAATGGGGGTCAGATTCCAATTCATCAGGCTAAAAGCCAAGATGCAAAAAATTGGAATCTGACCCCCATTAGCTATGGCAAGCCCGAGCACATCGCCAGCCCCTTGCAGATCATGATCGAAGGCCCCCTGGGCGGCGCGGCGTTCAACAACGAGTTTGGGCGGCCCAATTTGCTGGGCTACTTTCGGGAGTACGAGCAAAGCGTGGCCAGCAGCGCGGATACGGTGCAGCGTGGCTACCACAAGCCCATCATGATTGCCGGCGGCCTGGGGGTGATTGACGCCACCCAGACCCATAAGATTGAATTTCCGGCGGGCAGCTTGCTGATTCAGCTGGGCGGACCGGGGATGCGCATTGGCATGGGCGGCAGCGCGGCAAGTTCTATGGCCACGGGCGCCAACGCTGCCGACCTGGACTTTGACTCGGTGCAGCGTGGCAACCCCGAAATGGAGCGCCGCGCGCAAGAGGTGATCAACCAGTGCTGGATCCTGGGCCGGGACAGTGGTGCGGGCGGCATGGGCAACCCGATTTTGGCGATCCACGATGTGGGTGCTGGCGGCCTGTCCAACGCCTTCCCCGAACTCACCAACGACGCCGCCCGGGGCGCCCGCTTTGACCTGCGCGCTGTGCCCTTGGAAGAAAGCGGCCTGGCGCCCAAAGAAATCTGGTGCAACGAAAGCCAGGAACGCTACGTCCTGGCCATCGCCCCCGAATCGCTGGCGCTGTTTACCGCGCTGTGCGAGCGCGAACGCTGCCCGTTTGCGGTGGTCGGCGTGGCCACTGAGGAGCGCCAATTGGTACTTGCGGACGGCGCGGCTGACGCGGAAGCCTCGGCCCCAGTCAACATGCCGATGAATGTGCTGCTCGGGAAACCCCCAAAAATGCACCGCAACGTCAAAACCGTTGAGCGCACATTTGCCCCTCTGAACCTTACCGGCGTCAGCCTGCAACAAGCCGTCATCAACGTGCTCTCGCACCCCACCGTAGCGTCCAAGCGCTTTCTGATCACCATTGGTGACCGCACCGTGGGCGGCTTGACCCACCGTGACCAGATGGTCGGACCCTGGCAAGTGCCGGTGGCGGATTGCGCGGTAACGCTGGCGGATTACCGCGGCTTTGGCGGCGAAGCCATGGCCATGGGCGAACGCACGCCGATGGCGGCAGTGGACGCCCCGGCCTCAGGCCGCATGGCGGTGGCTGAGGCCATTACCAATTTGCTGGCCGCGCCCATGGAATTGCCGCGCGTGAAACTCTCGGCCAACTGGATGGCTGCGTGTGGCGAGCCCGGCGAAGACGCCGCGCTCTACGCCACCGTCAAAGCCGTCGGCCTGGAACTCTGCCCGGCGCTGGGCGTGTCCATCCCTGTGGGCAAAGATTCGTTGTCCATGCGCACGCAGTGGCAGGATGCCGACGGCGCCAAGAAGGTCACCTCGCCGGTATCGCTCATCGTCACCGCCTTTGCCACCCTGGGCGATGTGCGGGCCACGCTCACGCCCCAGCTCGATGCCACCCAAGACACCACACTGGTGCTCATTGACCTGGGCCGTGGCCAAAACCGCATGGCCACCAGCATCCTGGCGCAAACCCTGAACCAAGTCGGCGACCAGGTGCCCGATCTGGACCAAGCGCAAGACCTGGTGGCGCTGGTCAACGCCGTCAACGCCTTGCGCGCAGACGGCAAGATCTTGGCCTACCACGACCGCAGCGACGGCGGCTTGCTGGCTGCTGTGGCCGAGATGGCCTTCGCCGGGCGCGTGGGCGTGGCCCTGAATGTGGACATGCTGGTGTTAGAAGGTGACGGCGTGACCGACAGCCGCATGGACGTGGGCGACAGCAAAAACTGGGCCGGCCAGGTGGGCGCGCGGCGCGAGGAGCTCACGCTCAAGGCCTTGTTTAACGAAGAACTCGGCGTGGTCTTGCAAGTGCGCACCGAAGACCGCAACGCGGTCATGCAAACCCTGCGCGCCCACGGCCTGTCCAAACACAGCCACGTGGTCGGCAAAACCCGCCCCGGCGCTGCGGGTGACGGCGAAACCGCGCCCAGTTTGCAAATTTGGCGCGACGCCAAATCCATTTTCCACGCCCCCCTGCACGACCTGCACCAGGTCTGGGACAGCGTGAGCTGGAAGATCTGCCAATTGCGCGACAACCCGGCCAGCGCCGACGCCGAGCACGCGGCCGCCGGTGCGCCCGCTGACCCCGGCATGCATGTGCACCTGCCCGCCGGCTGGAGCCCCAGCGTGGCGGCCCCGGCGCTCTTGCTCAGTCGCCCCAAGGTGGCGGTGCTGCGCGAGCAGGGCGTGAACTCGTATATGGAAATGGCCTACGCCTTTACCGAGGCCGGTTTTGAGGCCTATGACGTGCACATGACCGACTTGCAAAGTGGCCGCGCCCAACTGGCTGACTTTGCTGGTGTGGTGGCCTGTGGCGGCTTTAGCTACGGCGACACGCTGGGTGCGGGCATTGGCTGGGCGCGCTCCATTACCTTTAACCCGGCGCTGGCAGCGCAGTTCCAGGCCTTTTTTGGCCGCAACGACACCTTTGGCCTGGGCGTGTGCAACGGCTGCCAGATGTTTGCCGAACTGGCCGACATCATCCCCGGCGCGCAGGCCTGGCCGCGCTTTACCACCAACCAAAGCGAGCGCTTTGAGGCGCGCCTGTCCATGGTCGAGGTGCTGGAATCCCCCTCGCTGTTTTTCAAGGGCATGGCCGGCGCGCGCCTGCCGATTGCGGTAGCGCACGGCGAAGGTTTTGCCAACTTTGCCCACCGGGGCAACGCGGCCCAGGCGATTGCCGCCATGCGTTTTGTGGACAACCAGGGCACAGCCACCGAGGCCTATCCCTTCAACCCCAACGGCAGCCCCGGCGGCCTGACGGCGGTCACCACGGCCGACGGCCGCTTCACCGCGATGATGCCCCACCCCGAGCGCGTGTTTCGCAACATCCAGATGAGCTGGTCTGACCGCGCGCAGCAAGACCAAAACGCCCACAGCCCCTGGATGGAACTGTGGCGCAACGCCCGCAAGTGGGTGGCCTGACCGTGCGCACGCCATGAAACCGGGCCGCCTGGACGGTGTGGACGCGCTGCGCGGTGCAGCCATGGTGTGGATGACGGCTTTTCACTTTTGCTTTGACCTGAGCAACGCCGGCCTCTTGCAGGCCAACTTTTACCGCGATCCGCTCTGGACCTGGCAGCGCACCTGCATCTTGAGTTTGTTTTTGTTCTGTGCGGGCGCCGGGCAGGCGATTGCCGTGGCGCAGGGCCAAAGTTGGCCGCGCTTTTGGCGGCGCTGCGCACAGATCGCCGGCTGCGCGGCCTTGGTCACCCTGGGCTCGGTGCTGATGTTTCCCAAGAGTTTCATTTATTTTGGTGTTCTGCACGGCATGGCGGTGATGCTGGTGGCAGCGCGCCTGAGCGCAGCTTGCGGGCGCTGGTTGTGGCCTATGGGCGTGCTGGCGCTCTCGCTCAAATTTGCCGCACCCTGGGCGCTGGACGCGGGTTGGCTGGACGCAGCCTTCAATGCCAAAGCGCTGAACTGGATCGGCCTGATCAACGTCAAGCCGATTACCGAAGACTATGTGCCCCTGCTGCCATGGATGGCCGTGGTGTGGTGGGGCATGGCCACCACGCAGTGGCTTTTACCGCGTCTTGCGCGGCGCGCGCTGCCGCTGGCGCCACTGCCGCGTGCTTTGCAAGGCTTGGCCTTTTTGGGGCGCTGGAGCCTGAGCTACTACATGCTGCACCAGCCGGTGCTGCTGGGTGGTTTGTGGCTTTGGATGCATATGCATTCATAAAAAAACGCGGCCTGGGCCGCGTTTTTCGCTTAAAGCGCCAGCGCGCACCCGGTCTTATTCGACCTTGGCTTTGCTGCGCAGTTCTTCCTGGTATTTGCCCATTTTTTGCTGCATTAACTGCTGCGCGATCTGGGGTTTGACTTCTTCGAGCTTGGGCAGGGGTGCTTCACGCACGTCGTCCAGGCGGATGATGTGAAAGCCGAATTGGCTCTTGACCGGTGTCTCCGTTGTTTTGCCTTTGGTCAGACCGACCAGGGCGTCCGAGAATTCTTTCACATAGCTGCTGGGGTTGGCCCAATCGAGTTCGCCGCCTTTGGCGCCGGAGCCTGGGTCTTTGGACGATTTCTTGGCGATCTCGTCAAATTTGCCACCTTTTTTGAGCTGGGCGATGATGGCCTTGGCCTGGTCTTCTTTTTCCACCAGGATGTGGCGGGCCTTGTATTCCTTGCCGCTGTTGGCCGCTGCAAACTTGTCGTACTCGGCTTTGATGTCAGCGTCGGTGACCGGGTTTTTGGCCTGGAAGGTGGCAAACAGCTCGCGAATCATGACCGACTGGCGCATCAATTCCATCTGGGTTTTGAATTCTTCGGTAGCGTCCAGACCGAGCGCTTGCGCTGCCTGGGTAAAGATTTCACGCGCAATGATTTCTTCTTTGAGCTGGCCTTGCATGTCAGGCGTGACCGGGCGACCGGACTTGGCGACTTGCTGGGCCAGCGCTTCCATGCGGGCTGTGGGAACCGCCTTGCCGTTAACGATGGCAATGTTTTGCGCCATGGCCGATCCGGCAAGCGTCAGCAACACGGCGGCTGCGGTGGCGAGAAGTACGTGCTTTTTCATTCGATTTCCTGTGGGGCGGTTGGTTTGAGGGGCGGGCGGTTTGCGCCGGTTGGAAGGTGCTGCTCAGGGCAGGGAGGACGGGCTTGACATTTCGGTCTCAATGGCCAGTGCATGCAGGCCCTGGTCGATGAAATCTTGCACGGCATCATACACAAGGCGGTGGCGGGCCACGCGCGATGTGCCGGTAAAGAAGGGTGAAGCAATACGCACCCGAAAGTGCGTTCCAACGCCGCTCTCGCTAGCGCCCACGTGGCCTGCGTGCTGGTGGCTTTCGTCAATGACTTCCAAGGCGGTCGGCGCCAAACGCTCTAGCAGGCGCGCCTGTAAGTTGGCGGCGGTCGGGCTAAGTCGGTCGTTCATGGTGCAGATCCCGGGCCACCGGTCTCGTCCTCAGGGGTTTTGAGCTTGACGTGCGGCGCAATATAGAGGCCTTGGCCGATGATGAAAACCAGCGGAAACGCATAACCCCAAAGTTTGAAGTTGACCCAGTCTTCGGTGCTGTAAAACGCAGCCACATAGCCGTTGATGGCGGCCATAAATGCGCAGTACAACATCCAAATCAGATTGAGCCGGTGCCACACCGGGTCGGGCAGCTCCATTTGCTGGCCCAGCAGCAGTCGCACCACGTTTTTGCGCGCCACCCAAAAAGCGCAGGCCAAGCCCAGCGCCATGGCGCCGTAGAGCACGGTGGGTTTCCACTTGATAAAGCGCTCGTCGTGCAAGCCCAGGGTCAAGGCGCCAAAGCCCAGCACCAGCACCAGCGTGACTTTTTGCATGATTTCCAGGCGCTTTTGGGTCTGGTAAACATAAGCGGTTTGCAGCACAGTCGCAGCCATCAGTACGGCCGTAGCGATGTAGATGTCGTAGAGCTTGTAGGCCCCGAAAAACAGGAGGATGGGAAAAAAATCGAGAAAAGGCTTCATGCTGGCGTGAAGTGTAGCGAGGCCGAATTCATGCAGTAGCGCAAGCCCGTGGGCGCCGGGCCGTCCTCAAACACATGGCCCAGGTGGGCGTGGCAGGCAGAGCAATGCACTTCGGTGCGCTTCATCCACAGCATGCCGTCGACCTTGGTACCCACGGCCTCGGGGGCAATCGGTGCAAAGTAGCTGGGCCAGCCGGTGCCCGAGTCGTATTTGGTGTCGGATGAGAACAGGGGCTGGTCGCAGCAAATGCAGCTATAGGTGCCGCTTTGCTTGTTGGATTCCCAGCGTCCGGTAAAGGCGCGCTCGGTGGATTCGTGGCGGGTCACGTCAAAAGCTTGGGGTTCGGCGCCCTTGGCTTGCAGCAGTTCGCGCCATTGCGCGTCGGTTTTGGTGATCATGGTGTGGCTTTCTTAATAAATGGGGTGTCAGGAACTGCAACTGATTTCAATGCCTGCGGCCCAGTCGGGGGCAAAGCCCGCCCAATCATCAAAGGCGGGATGCTCGGCAAATGGATCGGCCAGCACGATTTGCAATTGGTGCAGCACTGAAAAATCCTTGCTTTTGGCCGCGCGGATGGCGAGTTCGCCCAAATGGTTGCGCAGCACAAACTTGGGGTTGGTGCCAAGCATGCGGGCCGACACCATAGCGCGGTCAAACGTTTCGTCTTGGACGTGCAGCGCCCGGAAGTCGGCCAGCCAGGCGTCCGCAGCGTCGCGGTCTACAAACAGGTCGCGCACGGTGGTGTTCGCCACGTCCATGCCCGCAGCCCAATGGCTTAAGCGGCGCCAGAAGATGGTGAAGTCCACCCGCTCGTGCGCTATCAGCTTGAGCACGGTCTCGATCAAGGGGCGCTGGTGTTCGTGGGCCTGCGCAAAGCCGAGCTTGGCGGCCATGCGCGCGGCCAAGGCCTGCGGGTAGCGGGTTTTATAGGTCTCCAAGGCGGCGATGGCGTGTTCCTGTTCGCCAATGAGTGGCATGAGCGCCTGGCCCAGGCAAAACAGGTTCCAGTAGGCGACGTTGGGCTGCTTGTAAAAGGCGTAACGGCCCTGCGTGTCGGAGTGGTTGCAGATGTGCGCCGGGTCGTAGCCATCCAAAAACTGGAAGGGGCCGTAGTCCAGGGTCAGGCCCAGGATGCTCATGTTGTCGGTGTTCATGACGCCGTGGCAAAAGCCCACCGATTGCCAGTGCGCCACCATCTCGGCGGTGCGCCCGGTCACCGCTTGGAGCAGCGCCACATAGGGGCCATGGTCCGCTGCCGCACTGCGGCATTCGGGGTAGAAGTGGTCGATCACATGGTCGGCCAGCGTGCGCAGTTGGGCGTGCTGCTGGGTGTGCGAAAAATGCTCAAAGTGGCCAAAGCGGACAAAGCTGGGTGCCACCCGGGTGACCACGGCGGCTGTTTCTTGCTCCTCGCGCCACACGGGTGCGTCCGAGCCGGTCACGCACAGGGCGCGGGTGGTGGGAATGCCCAGCGCGTGCATGGCTTCGCTGCACAAAAACTCGCGGATGGAGCTGCGCAGCACCGCGCGGCCATCGCCCCGGCGCGAAAACGGCGTGGGCCCGGCGCCTTTGAGCTGCACTTCCTGGCCTGCCAGTTCGCCCAGCGTGCAAGCCCGCCCGTCGCCCAGTTGTCCAGCCCAGACGCCAAACTGGTGGCCGCTGTAGACGCTGGCCGTTTGCGCGGCGCCATCGGGCACTTGGTTGCCAGTAAAAGTATGCAGCAGCGCGTCTGTCGAAGCCCATTCGGGTGACAGGCCGAGTTGATTCGCCAGTGCGCCATTGCGGCCAACCCAATACGGCGCTGGCAGGGGCGAGGGTGTGAGCCGGGACACAAAGTCGTCACCCAAGGCGG
This sequence comes from Burkholderiales bacterium, assembly GCA_947448105.1. Classification (GTDB taxonomy): domain Bacteria; phylum Pseudomonadota; class Gammaproteobacteria; order Burkholderiales; family Burkholderiaceae_C; genus Allorhodoferax. Next base: position 6,656 of record CANFNE010000020.1, on the reverse strand, counting down.
CGTAACGCTGGCGCCAGGCGCTGGCGGCGCCGTCTGGAGGGAGGGTGGTGTCAGGGTCGGACCAGTCGGGCGCGTGTGGGTGAGGCATGGTGGATATTTTCAGGCACAGCGCCTTGGCCTTGTCGAAGCCAGGAAATGCTGCATTGCACCATATGGAATGGTCGGTCGCTGGGGGTAATATCCGCGTTTCTTGGGGTGCAAGCGTCCATCTTGACGCCGGTTTTTACAGGGGATTTTCTATGCTCGGGTTGATGCAAAGTCAGCAGTTGCTCATTTCTTCATTGATTGAATTTGCAGATCGACACCACCACGAGGGAGAGATCGTTTCGCGCCGCGTCGAAGGCGACATCCACCGCTGCACTTACCGAGACGTTGCCAAGCGCTCTCGCAAAGCTGCCAACGCACTCGACCAGATGAAGCTGGGCTTTGGCGACCGCGTGGCGACGCTGGCCTGGAATGGCTACCGCCACTTGGAGCTGTATTTCGGCGTGAGCGGCTCGGGCCGGGTCTTGCACACGCTTAACCCGCGCTTGCACCCGGACCAGATTGTCTGGATCGCCAACCATTCCGAAGACCAGGTCTTGTGCTTTGACATGACCTTTTTGCCCATCGTCAAAGCGGTGCATGCGCGCTGCACCACCATCAAGCATTTCATTGCCTTGTGCGACGCGGACAAGTTGCCCGCCGATTCGGGCATTCCAGGCCTGCAAAGTTACGAGGCCTGGCTTGCGCCGCAGTCCGACAAGTACAACTGGCCCGTGTTTGACGAGAACTCGGCCTCGAGCATGTGCTACACCAGTGGCACCACCGGCAACCCCAAAGCCGCGCTGTACAGCCATCGCTCCACCATCCTGCACGCCTGGGCCGGTGCCTTGCCCGACGCCTTGAACATGAGTGCACGCGACAGCGTGCTGCCGGTCGTGCCCATGTTCCACGTCAACGCCTGGGGTTTGCCGTATGCAGCCGCCATGACCGGCGCCAAGATGGTGTTCCCCGGTCCGGCCATGGACGGCAAGTCGATTTTTGAGCTGATCGAGTCCGAAAAAGTCACTTTTGCCGCAGGCGTACCCACGGTCTGGCAGATGATGCTTGGCCATATGCAGCAAGGCGATTTGCGCTTCTCCACGCTCAAGCGCACGGTCATTGGCGGCTCGGCCTGCCCGCCGGCCATGATTACTGCGTTTAACGATGTCTATGGCGTAGAAGTGCTGCACGCCTGGGGCATGACCGAGATGTCGCCCCTTGGCACCGTCTGCACCCTGAAAAACCGCCATATGGCCATGGACGACAGCGAAAAAATGGCGGTGCGCCTCAAGCAAGGACGCGCGCTGTACGGCGTGGACATGAAGATCGTGGACGATGCGGGCGCCGAATTGCCGTGGGACGGCAAAGCCTATGGCGACCTGCTGGTCAAGGGCCCCTGGGTGATTGCCGAATACTACAAAGGGGAGGGCGGCTCGCCGCTGGTGGACGGCTGGTTCCCCACCGGCGACGTGGCCACCATCGATGCCGACGGCTATATGCAAATTACCGACCGCAGCAAGGACGTGATCAAGTCCGGCGGCGAGTGGATCAGCTCGATCGACGTGGAAAACATCGCCATGGCGCACCCAGCCGTGGCCATGGCCGCTTGCATTGGCATGAAACACCCCAAATGGGACGAGCGCCCGGTGGTGGTGGTGGTGAAAAAGCCCGGTGCCGAAGTGAGCCGCGAAGCGCTGCTGGCTTTTTACGAGGGCCGTACCGCCAAATGGCAAATTCCAGACGATGTGGTTTTTATTGATGCCATTCCCTTGGGCGGTACCGGCAAGATGCAAAAAACCAAATTACGCGAGACCTTGCGCGACTACCAGTTGCCGGGCGTGTAGTGTTGCCGCAGTGGTGCACCGCGCTGGTGCGGCGTCCACGCTAACGCTGCTGAACGCTCTATCCCCTAGGTGACTTTCCTAGGGTGAACCCGCACTACCGAGGACTGCTTTGTCTTGTAGCCTGCGGGTTGTACCAATCAAGGAGTTTTCCATGTCATTTGCGTTGAAATTTACCGCTGCTGCGGTGATCGTATTGGGTGCCGCTGCTGCCTTCGCCCAGCAGGGTGAAACCGTCAAGATGGTTCGTATCGATCCCTTGACCGGCTTGCTCGGCCCCGTGGGTGTGAGTCAGCTCAAGGGCTACCAGTTTTTTGCCGAAAAATACAGCGGCAAGGGCAACCCTGCTGGCGTCAAGTTCGAAGTGATCGGGATGGACAACAAGCTCAGCCCTACCGAAAGCCTGAACGCGCTCAAAGCGGCAATCGACCAGGGCGCGCGCTACATCATCCAGGGCAATGGCTCCTCGGTGGCACTGGCCCTGAGCGACGCGGTGGCCAAGCACAACGAGCGCAACCCCGGCAAAGAAGTGATTTACCTCAACGACTCGGCGGTGGACCCCGATTTGACGAACAGCAAGTGCAGCTACTGGCACTTCCGTTTTGACGCCGACACGTCCATGAAGATGGAAGCCATGTCGAGCTTCATGGTGGACCAGCCCGACATCAAAAAGGTCTACATCCTGGGCCAAAACTACTCGCATGGTGTGCAAGTGGCCAAATACGCTAAGGAAACCCTGGCCCGCAAGCGCCCGGACATCCAGATCGTGGGTGAGGACCTGCACCCGCTGGCCCAGGTGCGTGACTTCGCGCCCTACATCGCCAAGATCAAGGCGGCTGGCGCTGACACGGTGATTACCGGCAACTGGGGCTCTGACTTGTCTTTGCTGGTCAAGGCCGCCAATGAGAACGGCTACACCGGCAAGTTCTTCACTTATTACGCGGGCGTCACCGGTACGCCCACCGCACTGGGTACCAATGGTGCAGGCCGCGTGTACCAAATCGCCTACAGCCACTACAACATGGGTGGGCAGATGGACAAGTGGATGAACGAGTTCAAGGCCAAGTACAACGACGACTTCTACACCGGCTCCACCATCCGTATTTTTGAAACCCTGGGTGCGGCCATGGCCAAGGCCAAATCGACCGACCCGGTAAAAGTCGCTGCCGCTTTAGAAGGCATTTCGGTCAAGAGCTTCAACGGCGAAGTGGAAATGCGCAAGATGGACCACCAGTTGCAGCAACCGCTGTACATGACGGTCTGGCAAAAGGCCGACAAAAAGTACCCCTACAACCCCGAGAACACCGGCATGACGCTGGTGCCACTCAAAGAGTACCCCAACTACGTCTCCAGCACACCCACCAGCTGCCAGATGAAACGCCCAGGCTGATCGCCCGGCGTTGACCGTCAAGAGCCCGTGGCGCGGATGGCCGCAGCGGGCTCTTTTGTTTTGTAGGGTGGAAGATTTTGGAGTGCGCAGGGTATGGAGTTTTTTATCATTTCGACGCTGAACGGCATCAGCTACGGGCTGCTGCTGTTCATGCTGAGCTCGGGGCTGACGCTGATCTTCAGCATGATGGGTGTGCTCAATTTTGCGCACGCCAGCTTCTACATGCTGGGCGCCTATATCGGCTACTCGGTGTCGCAGGTGCTGGGCTTTTGGCCGGCGCTGCTGGTGGCGCCCTTGATCGTGGGTGCGCTGGGTTCGGTGTTTGAGCGCTATTGCCTGCGCCGGGTGCACAAATTTGGCCACGTGCCCGAGCTGCTCATTACCTTTGGCTTGACCTATGTGGTGCTTGAGCTGGTGCAGCTCATCTGGGGCCGTATTGCCATTGAATTCAAGCCGCCGGTCGCCCTTCAGGGCCCGGCGTTTACGCTGATTAACGACGCGGTGTCAGGTCTGCGCATGGTCTGGGGCGCGGCAAGCGCCGAGATGTGCAGTGCCGTAGACCCAGCCGTGCGCGTGGTGTGTTCGCCTTTCCCCGCCACACGCGGCTTTATGGTGCTGGTGGCTTTGACCATGCTGGTGTCGATCTGGCTCTTGCTGACCCGCACCCGCGTGGGTCTGGTGATTCAGGCGGCGCTCACCCACCCGGACGCGGTGGAAGCGCTGGGCCACAACGTGCCGCGCGTGCTCATGCTGGTATTTGGCGCGGGCGCCGCGCTGGCCGGCCTTGCGGGCGTGATTGGTGGCAGCACCTTTTTGACCGAGCCTTCGATGGCGGCGACCGTGGGCTCCATTATTTTTGTGGTGGTGGTGGTGGGTGGCATGGGCTCACTCTCGGGTGCGTTTTTGGCCTCGCTGCTGATTGGCACGATCCAGACCTTTGCCGTAGCCTTTGACTACACCTTGCTTGGCGCTTTGCAGCAAGTTGGCGTGTCCGTGGGCGCGTCCTTGAGCGCCAACACGCTGCTGACGATGAAGCTGTCGCAAGTGGCACCCATTTTGCCGTACCTGTTTTTGGTGCTGATATTGATATTCCGACCCAAGGGTCTTTTGGGTAACAGGGAAGGATGAGCACCATGCAACGTTGGAATGCCCGCATTGGGTCGGTGTGGCTTTGGGCCCTTTTTGCAGCCGTTTTACTTTTGGTGCCGCAGGTGTTTACCAGCGGTTTGTCGGTGACCATGCTTTCGCAAATGGGCATCGCCATCATCGCCTGCCTGTCGTACAACATGTTGCTCGGGCAAGGCGGCATGCTGAGTTTTGGCCACGCGGTCTACACCGGGTTGGGCGCGTTTGTGTCCATCCACGCGCTTAATATGTACGCGGGCGCGGGCATGCCCTTGCCTGTGTCCCTGGTGCCGCTGGTAGGCGGCGTGGCGGGCATGGGCTTTGCGGTGCTGTTTGGCTATGTGACCACGCGCAAATCCGGCACCACTTTTGCCATGATTACCCTGGGCCTGGCCGAACTCGTGTTTGCCATGTCGCTCATGGTGCCGGAATTTTTTGGCGGCGAAGGCGGCATTTCGGGCAACCGCATGTCGGGCCCGGCCGTAATGGGCATCACCTTTGGCCCGGCCAAGCAGGTCTACTACCTGATTGCCGCTTACACCTTGGTGTGCGTGGTGCTGATGTACGCGTTTACCCAAACCCCGCTGGGGCGGCTCTTGAACGCGGTGCGTGACAACCCCGAGCGGGTGGAATTTATTGGCTACAACCCGCAGCGGGTGCGCTACACGGCCTTCATCATTGCCGGGTTTTTTGCCGGCATTTCGGGCGGTCTGGGCGCACTCAATTTTGAGATCGTTAACGCCGAGGTGGTGGGCGCGGCGCGTTCAGGCGCGTATTTGCTGTTCACCTTTTTGGGCGGCGCCACCTTCTTTTTCGGGCCCATTATTGGCGCGATATTGATGGTGCTGGCTTTTGTGCTGCTGAGCGAATACACCCAGGCCTGGCTGTTGTACCTGGGGCTGGTGTTCATGGTGATGGTGATGTACGCACCTGGCGGCATTGCCAGCCTGATCATGATGAACCTGCGTGTGGCGCGCCATGGCAAGCTGCGCGCGCTGCTGCCAGCCTATGGCGTGCTGGCAGCCGCCGCCCTGGTGCTGTTGCTGGCCGTGGCCGCGCTGGTGGAAATGGTCTACCACCGCCAACTCAACGCCGCCATGGGCTCGGTGGTGAACTTTATGGGCGTGGCGCTGGATACGACGTCAGCGCAATCCTGGTTGGGCCTGTGCGCGGTGCTGGCGCTGGGGGGCTGGTTGTTTGCCCTGGCCCAAGGGCGTTTTTCCACGCGCTGGGACGCCGCCCAAGAAGCCATTGAAAAAGAAACCCATACCGCAGGAGCCGCACTATGAGCGCCTCAACCCCCACCCCCGCAGCCACGGCGCCCCTGGCCCTGGAGTTGCGCGATGTGCGCAAGAGCTTTGGCAAGACCGAAATCATCCGAGGCGCGAGCCTGGCGGTTCGTCAAGGCGAACGCGTGGCCATCATCGGCCCCAACGGCGCGGGCAAGTCCACCCTGTTTAACCTGATCAGCGGGCGCATGGCGCCTACCAGCGGCGACATTGTGCTTAACGGGCACAACATCAACGGCAAAAAGCCGTTTGAGATCAACCGCATGGGCTTGTCGCGCAGCTTTCAGATCACCAACATCTTTCCCAAACTCAGTGTTTTTGAGAACCTGCGCTGCAGCGTGCTCTGGAGCCTGGGCTACGGCTACACCTTTTTGAAGTTTTTGGTGGACCTGGACGACGCCAATGCGCGCGCCCAAGAACTGATGGAAATGATCGGTCTGGACAAAAAGCGCGACGTGGTCGCCTTGAACCTGACCTACGCCGAGCAGCGCGCGTTGGAAGTGGGCATCACCATTGCCGGCGGCGCCAACGTTATTCTGCTGGACGAACCCACGGCGGGTATGAGCAAGAGCGAAACCACCCGCTTTATCGCCCTGATCAAGCAAGTTACCGAGGGCAAAACCCTGCTCACGGTGGAGCACGACATGGGCGTGGTGTTTGGCCTGGCCGACCGCATTGCGGTGCTGGTCTACGGCGAGGTGATTGCCTTTGACACGCCCGACGCGGTGCGCGCCAGTGCCCGCGTGCAAGAGGCGTATTTGGGCTCCACGGTGGCCGATGCCCAGGCCGGCGAATCTGCGCAAGGACATTAAGCATGTTGCAAGTTTCTCAACTACACGCCTTTTACGGCAAAAGCCATGTCTTGCACGGCGTGGACCTGCAGGTGGGCGAGGGCGAAATCGTCGCCTTGCTCGGGCGCAACGGCTCGGGGCGCTCCACCACGGCCAAGGCCATCATGGGCATGGTGGAAAGCCAGGGCTCGGTGCT
>CANFNE010000019.1 GCA_947448105.1 Burkholderiales bacterium | reverse complement strand
GGAGCGAGTGGTGCAGCGACCCGGCGCGGCCGGTGGCAATCGGCTAGTCGTCTGACGGCGGGGCTGTTGCACCCGGATTTGCGTCCTTGCCGCCAGGGGTAGGGTTTTTCCCACTCTCTCCCCCAACCCCTCTCTCGCCCCGCGGGCGAGAGAGGGGGGCCAACAACCACATTTGGTTTTTTCGCGTCGGCTAGCCTTCTACTAGCGTGGTGCCTGCGAAATGTGTGCGCTGCAACCGTGGCCAGTGGTGCCCTAGTCGGGGCGACGAAATCAAATGGGGCTGTTGGCTCCTCCTTTCTACCCCGCTGGGGTGGAAAGGGGGTTGGGGGGATAGGGGGGCACCCAGCGGAGCTTTAGCCCAAGCGAAAAAACATAATATGCCTGAGGCTAAGGCTAAGGCTAAGGCTAAAGCTGAGGCTGTGGCGGCGCAGGCGCACCAATCAAACCGGATTCGACCCAGCAAGGCGGTGGCGCAGGCGCCCGAGCAGATGTGCCACATCGTCCACAAAAGTAAACACCGCAGGCACCACCAACAGGCTCAGCAGCGTGGACGTGATCAGCCCGCCGATCACGGCAATCGCCATGGGCGAACGAAAGCTCGGGTCTGCGCCCCATCCCAGGGCCAGCGGCATCATGCCTGCGCCCATGGCAATGGTGGTCATCACAATGGGGCGGCTGCGTTTGTGGCAGGCGTCCACCAGCGCCTCGAAGCGCGCCATGCCGGCCTGGCGCGCAAGAATGGCGTAGTCCACCAGCAAAATCGAGTTTTTGGTGACGATGCCCATGAGCATGATCAGGCCAATCATGGTGGGCATGGACAACGCGCGGCCCGTGAGCAAAAGCAGCACAAAGGCCCCGCCAATGCTCAGCGGCAGCGCCGCCAAAATCGTGACCGGCTGCAAAAAGTCTTTGAACAACAGCACCAGCACGCCGTAAATGCACAGCACGCCAATGCCCATGGCGATACCAAAGCTGGCAAACAGGGCCTGCATCTCCTGGGCGTCGCCGAGTTCGGCAATGGACACCGCAGGCGGCAGGTTTGTCAGGCTCGGCAAGGCGCGCGCCTCGTTGTTGACCTCGCCCAGGGTGCGTTGGCCCAGTTCTACATCGAGGGTGACGTTGCGATTGCGGTTGAGGCGGTCAATCTGCGCCGGGCCGCTTTCCATGGTGAGGGTGGCTACGCTGCCCAGCAGCACCGGGCCGTTTTTGCCGGGCACGGTCAGGCGCTGCAGCGCGGCCAGGTCGGCGCGAAACGCGTCGGGCAGCATGACGCGGATGGGCACCTGGCGCTGCGACAAGTTGAGTTTGGACAGTGCCGTGTCGTAGTCACCTGCGGTGGCCACGCGCACCGTCTCGCCGATGCTGGCGGCGGTGACGCCGGCGTCTGCGGCCAGGCGCATGTCCGGGCGCACGATGATCTCCGGGCGCACCAGCGACGCGCTGGAGCTGACATTGCCAATGCCCTGCAGCGTGCGCAGTTCACGCTCCACCGTCTGGGCGGTTTGCAGCAAAGCCACAGGGTCTTCGCTTTTGAGCACCAGCTGCATCTTGGTGCCGCTGTCAGGCGGCCCCACGTTAAAGCGCGCTCCGGCAATCTCGGCCATGCGAACGCGAATGAGTGCGTCCACGCCGATCATGGACTCAGCGCGGGTGGAGCGCGCAACGGTGGTCACCGTTAACACCGCGCGGCGCGCCTCGGCGGCGGCGCCTGGCGCAAAAGCGTCGCCGCTAGAGCCACCACCAATCGAACTGAACACGCCCACCACCTGGGGCAACTCCATGATGGACTGGCGCACCTGCTCGGCCACCTGGGCCGTTTGCGCCAGTGTGCTGCCCGGTGGCAGTTCCATGGTCACCTGGGTCTGGTCGCGGTCCGCGGGCGGCACAAAGCCGGTAGGCAGCAGTGGCACTAGGGCAATGGAGCCCACAAAAAACAGCGCTGCGCCCAGTGCCGTCCACCAGCGGTGGCGCAGGCACCAGCGCATGGTGCGCATATAGGCGGCCATGAGCCAGCCGTCGGGCGGCTCGGTGGCATGCGACTGACCCTTGGCATCGAACGGCGAGCGCATGATGTACGCCGCCATCATCGGCGTGAGCAGCCGCGCCACCATGAGCGAGGCCACAATCGCCAGCACCGCCGTCCAACCAAACTGCTTGAAAAACAGGCCCGGCACGCCGCCCATAAAGGCCGTGGGCAAAAACACCGCCACCAGCGCAAACGTGGTGGCAATCACTGCCATGCCAATCTCATCGGCCGCTTCCATGGCAGCTTGGTAAGGCGTTTTTCCCATGCGCAGGTGCCGCGCAATGTTCTCGATCTCGACAATCGCGTCGTCCACCAGCACGCCCACCACCAGCGCCAAGGAAAGCAGCGTCACCGTGTTGAGCGTGTAGCCAAAGTACTTCAAGCCCAAAAACGTGGGAATCACCGACAGGGGCAAGGCGGCAGCGGCCACCAGCGTGGCGCGCCAGTCGCGCAAAAACCACCACACCACCAAGACCGCCAGCAAAGCGCCTTCGTACAGCAGCTCCATCGAGCCCTGGAAGTTTTCTTGCACCGGGCGGGCGTTGTCAATCACCGCCTTGAGCACGATGTTGGGATGCTCGCCTTGCAGCGCATCCACCGCAGCACGGGCGCCACGCGCTACCTCTACTTCGCTGGCGCCCTTGGTGCGAAACACCTCAAAGCCCACTACCGCCTGCCCGTTCATGGTGGCCAGGGAGCGTGGCTCGCTCACCGTATCGAGCACCTGCGCTACGTCGCCCAGGCGAATGTGGCGGCCATCGGCCAGTGGCAAATCCAGGTTTGCCAGTTCGGCGGCAGACTGCACCGTGGCAATGGTGCGCACCGACTGCTCGGCGCCGCTCACATCGCCCCGCCCGCCGGGCGACTCTTGCTGCACCAGGCGCAGGCGGCGCGAGACGTCAACCGCCGCCACCTGCAGGGCCGCCATGCGCGCTGGAATGAGTTCCACCCGCACTTCGCGGCTCACGCCGCCCAGGCGCTTGACCGCGCCCACGCCGGGCACGGCGCGCAAGCGCTTGGCCACCGTGTTGTCCACAAACCAGCTCACCGCCTCGTCGTCCAAGGGCGCTTTGCCAGCTTCCTGCGCCGCTTGGACGGTAAAGGCCAGCACCACGCGCCCGGCGGTGGACGCTTTGGTCACGGACGGGTCACGCAGCTCGCTGGGCAGGTCGGCGCGCACGCCAGAGACGGCGTCGCGCACATCGTTGACGGCCTCGTTGATCGGCTTTTCCAGCACAAATTCCACCGTCACGGTGGCGCTGCCGTCGAGCACTTTGGTGTAGATGTTTTTGACCCCGGCCAGGCTGGCCACAGCGTCCTCGATCTTGCGCGCCACCTCGGTTTCCAGCTGCGCAGGTGCTGCACCCGGCAAACTGGCGCTGACGGTGACGATGGGCAGCTCAATGTCCGGAAAATCTTGCACCACGCTGGCGCGAAACGCCAGCAGCCCTGCCAGCGACAGCAGGGCAAACAGCATGATCGCCGGAACCGGGTTCTTGATCGAGAGCGAAGAGAAGTTCACACCCGCTCCTTAAGGCGCGCGCGCCGCGCTGGCCGCAGGTAGCGCCTTGGCTGGCTGCGCTGCGGCCTGAAGCGTGGTCGCCACGGTTTTGACCTTATCGCCGTCGTTCAGAAACCCCGCACCACTGGCTACGATGAGCGCACCTGTGCTAAGTCCATCGACCACCTCTACCAGGCCACCTTCGAGTCTGCGCCCGGTGCTGATCTTGGTCTGTGCCACCCGCCCGTCCGGCTGCACCGCAAAACAATAGCTAAAGCCGTCGCGCACCACCACGGCGGGCTGTGGAATCGTCAGCCCGTCGGACTTGCCCAGGACAAAACTGCCTTGCGCGTACATGCCGGGTTTGAAACCTTGCGAAAGCGGTGTCTTGGACGGGGCGGCGGACGCCAGCAAATCGACATACACCAAGCCCAGGCGGGTCTGCGGGTCAACGGTGGGCGCCACCATGCGCACCCGCCCTTGCGCCTGGGCGCCGCCGGGCGCGCTCACTACAACCGAGGTGCCCACCGGCACACGGCCCAGTTCGGCGGACGTCAGCTCGGCGCGCCACTCCAGGCGGCCTTGGCGAACCATGCGAAACATCTCGCTGCCCGCGCCTACCACCGCACCCAGTGCAGCGCTGCGCTGGGTAATGGTGCCGCTGTCCGGCGCCAGCACCTGCGTGTATTGGAGGCGCAGCAGTTGCGCGTCCAGCCCGGCCTTGGCGGACTCCACGCGGGCCTTGGCGGTTTGCTCGGCGGTGAGCAGCTGGGCGATTTGCTGGGCGCTCAGCGCGCCGGTGTTTTGCAGGCTGCGGGCGCGCTCTGCGTTGGCAAGTGCGTCGGCGCTATTGGCCTGGGCTTCGGCCCATTGGGCCCGCGCCAGGGCCACATCAGCCTGCACGCCGTCGGACACCAGGCTGGCCAGCAACTGGCCGCGCTGCACCGTGTCGCCGACATTGGCGTGCAGCTCTTGGACGCGCACGCCGCCGATTTCGGCCCCCACGCTGGCTTCTTGCCAGGCCAGCACATTGCCGTTGGCCGCCAGGGTGGTGGGAATGCTGCGCACCGTGGCTTGTACCGTGTTGACAGTCAGGGCCGGTTTGGCCGACACGCCTGCGGCAGGCTTGGGGTCGGCGGCAAGTGACTTGCCGGCCAGCAATCCCGAGACTACGAGCAAGGCGCCGAACGCCAGCAGGCCCAGCGCCAGACGCGGCTTGGGCAATACGGTCAACACATTCATGGGGGAAGCTTTCGGGTTCATGCGGCAGGTATCTGTGAGGTGTTTGGCAAATCAGGGGGCGGCGCTGGGGCTGGAGGCGGAAGTGGCCTGTGCGCCTTCAGGCTCCCAGCCGCCGCCAGCGGCGCGGTACAGGCTAACCCAGGCGCGTTGGCGCTCGAGCTCCAGCGCGTCCAGCGCCGACTCGGCGGCCAGAACGTAGCGCCGTGCCTCTTCCAGCTCTACCAGGCTGGCCATGCCTTGCTGGTAGCGCTGGCTGCTGGAATCGAACGCCTGGGCGTAGCCCGTGAAAGCCAGCGTCGCGTCAGCGCGCCGGGCCTGGGCGCTTTGCAAGGCCACCAACGCGTCTTCTACCTCGCGCACGGCCGCCCTGACTTTGGCGCGGTAAGCCACCACACTTTGGGCGTAGTTGGCCTGCGCGGCGTCCACATTGGCGGCGCGCAGCCCGGCGTCGTACAAGGGCAAGCTCAGGGCCAGCGGGCCAAAAGACCAGGTACTCATATCGGTGTCGGTTCCGGCGCTGCTGTAGCGCAAGGCGCCAATCGCGCCGTTCAAGGTCAAGCGCGGCCAGCGCTGGGCCTGGGCGCTTCCCACGGCGGCACTGGCCACGACCACATCACGCTCGGCGGCAAACACGTCCGGGCGCTGGCGGATGGTTTGCGCCGGTACTTGGGCCACCGCAAAACCGGGCAGTTCGGGCGCGGGCAGGGGATGGGTGCCCAGGCGCTGGCGAAGCAGCGGTTCGTCCAGCGCCGTCAAGGCCACCAGCGCTTTGACCGACAGGTCGCAATCGGCGTGTTGCTGGGTCAGGCGGCGCCGGCTGTCGGCCGCACTGGCTTGGGCCAAGGCCAGGTCGCCGCTGCGGGCCAGGCCGGCGCGCAGCAACAGCGCGGTGAGGCGCGCGGTCTCCTGGCGCGAGGCCGCGTCACGCTCAGCTATCTCGGCTTGGCGGCGGCAGGCGCGCAAGGCAAAGTAGGTGTTGGCGACCTCGGCGGCCACTGCCACGCGGGCATCGTGCCACTGGGCTTGTCCGGCTTGCGCCTGCGCATCAGCGGCGTCTTTGACCACCCGGTTGGCGCCCACCACATCGAGCTCCCACGAAGCCTGTGCGCCCAAGGTGCTGCTGGTAGCCACCGGTATGGCCGGTTGGGTCTGGCCCCGGCTGGTGGCCAGACTGCCGTCCACACGCGGCAGGAGTGCGGCCCGCGCCGCAGCCTGACTGGCGCGCGCCGACTGCAGCCGCGCCCCGGCCTGTGCCACGCTGGCGCTGGCGTCCTGCGCGGCGTCCAGCAAATCGAGCAACAGCGGGTCGCCCTGGGCTTGCCACCATCCGCGCAGGCTGCTGCGCTGGCCTTGGTGCGGCAGCGGCGCTTGCCATTGCGGGCTCACCTGCGACGACACGCTCTTTGGCGGCAGGCCCAGCGCGCACGCCGAAAGCAAAAGCGCGCACATGGCCAGCCCTGGCCAACGCAGTATTGGACCGAGACCGCGAACGGTGCGCACAGAGATACGTTTCATAAGTTCAAAAAATGCAGCAATAACGGTGTACGGCAGCGGCGCTAATGCGGGTGCGCCAGCGTGCTGACCAAAGTAACCAGGCCAATACCGATCAGCAACCAGGCGATCTGCGCTGCGGTCTGCCGCGCGCCCAGGCGTTTTTGCAGCTGCGGAATCAAATCGGCCAGCGCCACGTACATAAAGCTGCTCGAAGCCACCACCAAAAAGTAAGGCAACAACTCTGCGAGCTGCTCGACCAGCCAAAAGCCCAGCACGCCGCCCAGCGCGGTAACCGAACCGGCCAGCGAAACCTTGATCAGCGCCGCCTTGCGGTCCGTGGTGCTCGAGCGCAAGACCATGAGGTCGCCCATGTGGTGCGGCACCTCGTGCGCCAGCACGGCCAGCGCAGCAATAGCGCCCAAGCGCATGTCGGCCATAAAGGCTGCCGCGATCAGCACGCCGTCGCCAAAACAATGCACGCTGTCGCCTGCGAGCACCGCCCAGCCGCCGCCGCTGTGGGCGTGCGAATGCCCGTGGTCGTGTGCAGCACCATGCGCGTGGGCGTGGGAGGCGTGTGCGTGTTCTGCCGCAGGTGCAGCGTCGGGCGTGTGCGCCCCGTGTTCGTGCCCGTGGTGCCAAAGCTCGGCCTTGTCGAGCAAAAAGAAAAACACCAGCCCAATGAGCAGCGTCATAAACAGATGATCAGGACCGATGTCGCTCTCAAACGCTTCGGGCAAAAGGTGCATGAAGGCGGTTGCCAGCAAGGCGCCTGCCGCCAGGCTCAGCATGTGCTGGGTGTAACGCGCCAGCACGCCAAAACTCAGGGCGGCGGCAAGCCAGACGCTTCCTACGCCCGCAAACAGGGTGCCAAGCACAATAGCAAACAGAGTCATCAATAACCTTCGCGCTGTAGAAAAACCAGGCTCACACGCCGTGCTGCTTGAGCCACCGCGTCAGGCGCTGCCAAGCGTCCTGCGCCGCTTCCTTGCGGTAGGACGGGCGGTAGTCGGCATGAAAAGCATGCGGCGTGTCGGGGTACACCACGAATTGCGACGCTTTGGCGGGTGCCTGTGCGTTGGCCAGCGCTGCCTGCATGGCGTCCACCGTGGCCTGCGGGATGCCGGTGTCTGCGCCGCCATACAGTCCCAGCACCGGCGCGTGCAGCTTGGCCGCCACGTCCACCGGGTGCTGCGGTGTGTTGGGCGTGCTTTGGCCCACCAGGCGGCCATACCAGGCGATACCGGCTTTGACCCTGGGCTGGTGCGCGGTGTAGAGCCACACGATGCGCCCACCCCAGCAAAAGCCCGTCACCGCCAGACGCGCGGTGTCGCCGCCGTTGCCAGCGGCCCAGGCCACTATGGCGTCCAGGTCGGCCAGGACTTGGGCGTCGGGCACTTGAGACACGACTTCGGCCATGAGCTTGCCCATGTCGGCGTAGCTGGATGCGTCGCCCTGGCGCGCCATCAGGTCTGGCGCAATGGCCAGGTATCCCAGGTGCGCCAGGCGGCGCGTCACGTCTGCAATGTGCTCGTGCAGGCCAAAGATTTCGGGCACCACAAGCACTACCGGCGCATTTTTGGCGCCCAAGGGCGCTGCGCGGTAGGCGGGCAAGGCGTAGCCGTTCACATCAATCTTGACTGGGCCGGCCAGCAAACCATCACTGGATGTGACGACCAGGGTTTGGGCGGAGACTGGCAGCACGGCGGCAGCAAAACCGGCACCTGCGGCGGCTTTGAGGGCCGTGCGGCGGCTGGGTTGGGCGTCGCTGGAACGTGCGTCCAACAGGGCGTGGGCGTCTTGCATGGTGTCTTGGTTCATATGGGTTATCCCTGGGTTTGAAAAACGCGCCTTTGGTACACGCCCAAGACAGCGCCAGTGGCGTGGTGCACGGGTTTTGCACCCCAAGGTCAGCGGGGCGATTGTGCCGCAGCACCGTGTGCGCTGGCGCACCCAGGTCAATGCGCCTGGTCCCAGTTCGGGCCCACGCCCATTTCGGCCAAGAGCGGCACTTTGAGCGTGGCCACATCGGCCATCAGGCGGGGAATTTCGAGCTTGAGCCAATCCACCTCGGCCTGCGGCACCTCAAACACCAGTTCGTCATGCACTTGCATGATCATCTTGGTGGCACGGTGTTCGGCGTCCAAGACCTGCTGCACCTTGACCATGCTCAGCTTGATCAAATCTGCCGCCGTGCCCTGCATGGGCGCGTTAATGGCGGCGCGTTCGGCCCCGGCGCGGCGCTGGCCGTTGGGGGAATTGATTTCGGGCAGGTACAGGCGCCTGCCAAACACGGTTTCTACATAGCCGCGCGCCTTGGCCTGGGCGCGGGTCTCGTCCATATAGCGCTTCACCCCGGAGAACCGCGCAAAGTAGCGCTCGATGTAGTTTTTGGCTGCGGTGTTGTCGATGCCCAAGTTGCGCGCCAAACCAAAGGCGCTCATGCCGTAGATCAGGCCAAAGTTGATGACCTTGGCGTAGCGCCGCTGCTCGTTGCTCACCTGGTCCACCGCGACGCCAAACACTTCAGCGGCGGTGGCACGGTGCACGTCCAGGCCTTGCTGGAAGGCGTGCAACAGTGCCTCGTCCCCGCTGATGTGCGCCATGATGCGCAGCTCGATCTGGCTGTAATCGGCGCTGGCAATCACGCTGCCCGCAGGCGCCACAAAGGCCTCGCGTACCCGGCGCCCCTCGGGCGTGCGGATGGGAATGTTCTGCAAATTGGGGTCGTTGCTCGACAAGCGCCCGGTGACCGCCACGGCCTGGGCGTAGTGCGTGTGCACCCTGCCCGTGCGCGGGTGGGCGAGTTGGGCCAGCTTGTCGGTGTAGGTGCCTTTGAGCTTAGACAGACCCCGGTGCTCCAAAATTTTGGCAGGCAGCGGAAAGTCTTCGGCCAGCTTTTCCAGCACTTCCTCGTCGGTGCTGGGGGCGCCGGTGGCGGTTTTCTTGACGACAGGCAGGCCGAGCTTGGTAAAGAATATCTCTCCAATTTGTTTGGGGCTGCTCAAGTTAAAGGGCTGACCGGCCAAGGCGTGGGCCTCGGTTTCCAACTCCAGGATGCGCGCGCCCAGGGTCTGGCTTTGCGCGGCCAAGGTGGGCGCGTCAATCAGCACGCCGTTGCGCTCAATGCGGTACAGCGCCTCGCTGCTGGCGATTTCCAAGTCGTACACAAAGCGCAGCTTCTCAACGGCGGCGACCTGCGGCCAGAGGATCTGGTGCACTTCGAGCGTCATGTCGGCGTCTTCGCAGGCGTATTGCGCGGCGCGGGTGATGTCCACCTGGTCAAAGCAGATTTGGCTGGCGCCCTTGCCGCACAGGTCTTCAAAGCTCAGGCCGCTGCGCCCCAAATGGCGCTCGGCCAGGCTGGCCAGGCCGTGGGGCTTGTGCACTTCGAGCACATAGCTTTGCAGCATGGTGTCGTGGGCGTAGCCCTGCACCTCAATGCCATGGTTGGCAAACACATGGCGGTCGTATTTGACGTGCTGGCCCAGCTTGTGGCGCAGCGCGTCTTGCAGCCAGGGCTTAAGACGCGCGAGCACTTCCTCACGCGGCAGCTGCTCGGGCGCGCCGGGGTAGCGGTGCGCCAGCGGAATGTAGGCGGCCTCACCGGCTTGCACGCACAGACTGATGCCGACGATTTCGGCACGCATCTCGTCGATCGATGTGGTTTCGGTGTCCACGGCCACCAAGTCGGCGCCCTGCACCACCGCCAGCCAGCGCTCCAGCGCGTCCCAGGTGAGCACGGTTTCGTAACGGGTGGCGCGCACCGGGGCGTCGTCGCCAAACAAGCTGGTTTGGCCCAGCGCGTCTGCGGCGGTACCAGCGTCTGCCGGGGTGGCGCCGGCGACGCTGGCCCGAACAGCCGTGCCGTCAGAAAACAGATCCGGCGCGCCGGACGCGCTTACGCGGGGCGCCTCTTTGGCCATGTGGGCTGCCGCCGCACGGGCCAGGCCCTTGAAGCCCACGCGCTCGTAAAAGTCGTGCAAACCGGCAGTTTCTTCAGGGCGGGCGCGCAGTTCGTCAAACGCGGGCAGCCCCGGCAGCCAGTCCCGCAGGTCGCAGTCGGTCTTGATGGTCAGCAGTTGGCGCCCGGTGGGCAGCCAATCCAGCGCCTTGCGCAGGTTTTCACCGACCACGCCTTTGATGTGGTCGGCGTTGGCCACCACCGATTCCAGATTGCCGTATTCCTGCAGCCACTTGACCGCCGTCTTGGGGCCCACCTTGGACACGCCGGGCACGTTGTCCACCGTGTCCCCCACCAGAGTCTGGTAGTCGAGCATGAGGTGCGCAGGCACGCCAAATTCTTCCAACACCCCGGCCATATCCCGGCGCTTGCCGTTCATGGTGTCAATGATGGTGATGCGCTCGTTGACCAGTTGCGCCAGGTCTTTGTCGCCGCTGCTGACCACCACCTCCATGCCTTGGGCTGCAGCCAGCACGGCCAGCGTGCCGATCACGTCATCGGCTTCCACGCCGGGCACGTCAAGCACCCGCATGCCCAAGAGGTGCACCACCTCGTGGATGGGCGCAATTTGCAGGCGCAAATCGTCGGGCATGGGCGCGCGCTGGGCTTTGTACTGGGGGTAGATGGCATCGCGAAAGGTCGGGCCTTTAGCGTCAAAAACACAGGCCACGTAAGCTGCAGGCACCTCCTTTTTGAGCGCCTGCATCATATTGACCATGCCGCGCACCGCGCCGGTGGGGCTGCTGCTGGGGTCGCCGGGGATGGCGCGCAAATCCGGCATGGCGTGGAAGGCGCGGTACAAATAACTTGATCCGTCGATCAGCAAAAGGGTGTTGGGGGCTTGGTGCATGGGGGGCATTTTGCCTTTGCCAGCGCAGCGCCCGGGCACCAAAAGCCCGCAAGTGCCCGCTCTACAATCCCCGCTGGCCTTTTGGCGCCGGAGAGACCCTGCGCTGGAGTCGTATCGGCGTCCATTCACACGGGTTGGGTTCATGGCGGTTTACACGGAAGTTTCATTCACGCAGGCCAGCGCCCTGTTCGAAAGCCTGGGTCTGGAGCGGCTCACCAGCCTGCAAGGGTGCTCGGGCGGTATTGAAAACACCAACTACTTTGCCCACACCGAAGGCGCGAGCTACGTGCTCACCCTGTTTGAGCGCCTGAGCGCCGAACAACTCCCTTATTACCTGCGCCTGATGGCGCACCTGGCAGCCCACGGCGTGGCCGTGCCGAACCCGGCGCCCGACGCACGGGGCGAACTGGTGCATTCGCTGTGCGGCAAACCTGCGGCAGTGGTGAACATGCTGTCGGGCAAGAGTGAACTCGCGCCCAGCGCCGCCCACTGCGCGCAAGTGGGCGCTGCCCTGGCGCGCATGCACCTGGTGGGCCGCAGCTTTGCTCTGCGCCAGGACAATTTGCGCGCCCTGCCCTGGTGGAACGAGACCGTGCCGGTGGTCTTGCCCTACCTGGAGCCCGCCCAAGCCGCGCTGCTGCAGTCCGAGCTGGCCTACCAAAACCACATTGCCACGATGGCGCACTGCGCAGCGCTGCCGCGCGGCCCCATCCACGCCGACCTGTTTCGCGACAACGTGATGTTCACCCCGGCCGCCACCGAGGGCGGCGAGTCCGTGCTCAGTGGCTTTTTTGATTTTTACTTTGCCGGCAACGACGCCTGGGTGTTTGACATTGCGGTGTGCCTGAACGACTGGTGTGTGGACCTGGACAGTGGCGCGGCCGTGAATGCGCGCGCCCAGGCCTTTTTGGCGGCCTATGCCAGCGTGCGCCCGCTCGAAGCAGCCGAACGCAAGCTGCTGCCCGCCATGCTGCGTGCCGCCGCCCTGCGCTTTTGGCTCTCGCGCCTGTGGGACTGGTATTTGCCGCGTGAAGCCAGCATGCTCAAGCCCCACGACCCGACCCGGTTTGAGCGCCTGCTGCGCCAACGCATTGCCCATCCCCAAGCTACTGGCCTAGCGCAATCAGACTTTGAACCTGAAACGACCGCATGAAACTCAACATCCTTCCGGCCCGCCAGGGCGTTTTGTGGGTCAGGCTCGGTGTCAAAACCTTTTTACGCCAGCCGCTGGCGCTCTCGGGCCTGTTTTTTATATTCATGCTGCTGATGTCGGTGCTGAGCATGGTGCCGGTCTTGGGCAACGCACTGGCACTGGCGCTGTTGCCGGGCGCCACCCTGGGTCTGATGGCGGCCACACAAGAGGCACTCAAGGGCAAATTTCCCATGCCCGCCGTCTTGCTCAGCGGCTTTCGGGCCGGGCGCAAGGAACTGCGGTCCATGGTGGTGCTGGGCGTCTTGTACGCGGCGGGTTTCCTGCTGGTGCTGGCGTGCTCGGCCCTGATGGACGGCGGTAAATTTGCCAAACTCTATTTGATGGGCGGCAGCGTAGGTGCCGATGTGCTGCAAGACGGCAGCTTTGAATCTGCTGCTCTGTTGGCCATGGGCTTGTACCTGCCACTGTCTTTGCTGTTTTGGCACGCCCCTGCGCTGGTGCATTGGCATGGAATGTCACCGGTAAAAAGCCTGTTTTTCAGCGTTGTTGCCTGCTGGCGCAACTTTGGCGCATTTTTGGTCTACAGCCTGGTATGGATGGCCTTCTTTATTCTGGTGGGTACCGCCATTGCGCTGGTGGCGAGCTTTTCGGGGAGCGAAGAGCTGGTCGCGGCCGTGCTGTTCCCCTGTGCGCTGGTGATGGCGGCAATGTTTTTTACCTCGATTTACTTCACGTTTGCCGACAGTTTTGACACGGGCACCGACGTGCTGGCCTAGGCACGTGGTTCGCGTGGGCCGGATTCACTTTTGCGTCACGGCATAGTCACAAAGCGCTTCTAATCTCGGGTGATCGGGCGCCTTCGCGCTCGCACATGCTGCTTGCAGCCGCCCCATCCATGTCTTTATTCCACTTCAAACGCTGCGGCGCCATGCGCCTGGCGGCGCGCGCAGCCGCGTTGACCTTAATTGCCACCCTGGCCTTGGGCGCGCCCGCCCAATCATCGGACACGGGACCCGCGCCTGAATCCTCGCAGCCCGTGGCGCTGCGCCTGCAGGACTTCTTCCACATGCCCGTGGGGGCCAAGGGCCTCGTAATCAGCGAACGCCTGCGCCAGGCCCAAGGCCGCCAGGTGCGCATCACCGGCTATGTGGTGCAACAAGAAGTAGCCAACCTGGGCCAGTTTCTGCTCACGCCGCGCCCCGTGCTTATGAGCCAGCACGCCGATGGCGAAGCCGACGATCTGCCTCCAGCCACCGTCTTTGTGCGCCTGGACGCTGACCAAAAAGACTGGGCCGTGGCCCACGCCCGTGGCTTGGTAGAAGTGACCGGCACCCTCGAAGTGGGCCGCCAGGAGGAGCGCGATGGTCGCGTTTCCTGGTTTCGGCTGCAGCTCGCGCCCGAGGCCATCCGCGCCATGAGCCGCTTTGAAGTTACCCAGTACATGCACAGCCTGCAACACACACACTAAGGCCACCCATAAGCGGCCCCATACCTCCATTTTTATCGCCTTGAAACTTTTCATTGATCGGAAACCGCTATGCAACTTTCTGCCCTGCCCCCGCTGAGCGCCCTGGCCCTGTGCGCCTTTTCGCTGGGTGCCCAAGCCGCCCCCACCGTCACGCGCCTGACACCACCGAGCGAGCTTTTCGCAAGTGGCCAATCCGCGCCGGTGATCGCCCGCTTTTTGCCGGGCCAGCGCTTTGACCTGCAAGCCACGCTGCGCCCCGACGAGGCCGGCAAAAGCATCAGTAGCGCCCGTTTTTCCATTGATGGAAAGGCCGTGGACGCCAACGTGGCGCTCAAAGTATGTGAATCGGCATGCCTCAAAGGCGTGCCCGCCAATGCCACGCTGGCCAGCGTTCGCGCTGTGAGCGTAGACAAACCCGGCGTGCACCAGTTGACGGTGACTGCCACCCAAAGTGACGGCCAGACGGTGACCGCCAACGGCAACTTCGAGATCGTGCCGCTGGTGCCCGGCGGCCAGAAGGTCAAGAACATCATCATCCTGCTGGGCGACGGCATGGGTGCGGCACAGCGCACGGCCGCACGCATCGTGGCCGGCGGCTACGCCCAAGGCAAAGTCATCACGCCATTGGCCATGGATACTTTTCCGGTAACCGGCATGGTCAAAACCGCTTCGCTCAACTCGGTGGTCACCGACTCTGCACCCGGCATGACGGCCTATGTCTCGGGCAACAAAAACAACAACAACGAGGAAGGTGTGTTCCCTGACGACAGCACCGATCCGTTTGACAACCCACGCATCGAATACCTGAGCGAGTACCTGCACCGCACCCAGGGCAAGGCGCTGGGCCTGGTGACCACCGCTGACGTGTTTGACGCTACGCCGGCCGGCAACGCGGTGCACACCAGCAGCCGTGGCGCGGGCACCGGCATCGTGGACCAATTTCTGGACGACCGCCAGTTGACGGGCCTGACCGTGCTGATGGGCGGCGGACGCAAATGGTTTATGCCATCGACCACGCCCGGATCGGCACGTGGCGACCGCACGGACTACGCCTTCTCAGCGACCGACGCGCATACCGCCGATATCGTCAAGCGTTGGGGCGCATCTGCGGGAGCGCTCGACAAGGACCGCGACTTGCTGGGCGACTTTCAGCGCGCAGGCTTTCAATACGCCAGCGACAAAACCAGCATGGACGCGATCGACGGCGACAAGACGGAGCGTTTGCTCGGCCTGTTTGCCCATTCCAATATGAATGTGGCGCTGGACAAGATGGATGGGCGGCGCAATAAGGCCCGGGGCGTCACGGGCCGCGTGGTGGACGACTATGGGTTTCCTGACCAGCCCATGCTCGACGAGATGACCGCCAAGGCCCTGCGCGTGCTCGACCGCCAGAAAAAAGGCTTTGTGCTGATGGTTGAAGGCGCGTCCATTGACAAACAAGCGCACGCCATGGACAGCGAGCGCTGGATGCTAGACACCCTCGAATTCGACCGTGCCATCGCACTGGCCCAGGCCTATGCGGCGCAGCACAAGGACACACTGGTCATCGTCACCGCCGACCACGAATGCGCCGGTGTGGCGCTGATTGGCGGCTCCAAGGTCAGCGACGCCCGCCTGCAAGCGCTGGTGCGCGAAGGCGGCGGTACCGCCATGCGCGACGCTGTGGTGGGTGTGTACGAGCAAGCCGGCTTTCCCAAATACCGCATCGCCGCTGACGGCTACCCCGAAACGGTGGACATCGACAACCGCCTGCTGGTGGGCTATGGCGCCAACGCCGACCGCATGGAAGACTTCCGTACCAACGAGCGGCCCTTGCAAGACAGCCAGCAGCCCTTTGTGAAAAAAGAGCCCCTGGCCGCCTACCCGGCCGGCCCCATGGCACGTGACGCCGAGGGTAAATACATGGTCACCGGCCAAGTACCGGGCGACAGCGCAGTGCACACCGCCACCGACATCCCCCTGTCAGCGTTTGGCCCTGGCGCCTATTCGTTCACTGGCGTGATTGACAACACCGACGTGTTCTTCAAGCTCGCGCAGGCGGCGACGCGGGGTGTTGTTTTACCTGCGGGTTTGCAAATTAAACCTTGATTGGAACCCGGGCGCCGCCTGATGGCGGTGCGCACGGGTGGGCGACCCATCAGCAGTCCAGGCAAGCTGCGCCACGGTTGCTAGACTGGCCGTTTTCCAGTGGGACGTCTCCATGAAAACGCTCAAACTTGCCGGTGTCGTACTTGGCGCCACCGCGCTGCTCGTTATTGCGGGCTTAATTGCGGCATGGGCGCCTGACCGGCCCGCCGAGGATTTGGCTGGGCGCTGGGCCACACCGCCCTCCCAATTCGTGTTGGTGGACGGCATCAAGGTCCATCTGCGGGATGAAGGCCCGCGCGACGATCAGAACCCCATCGTCCTCTTGCACGGCACATCGTCGAGCTTGCATACCTGGGACGGTTGGGCCCGCGTGCTCCAGGCAAAGCACCGCGTCATTCGCGTTGATTTGCCGGGTTTTGGACTCACGGGACCCACGCCAGATGGCAACTACCAAATGCCGGTCTATTCGCATTTCGTCGCATCCCTGATGGACACGCTGCACGTTCAGCGCGCGGTACTGGCGGGCAACTCCTTGGGCGGCTACGTGGCATGGAAGACGGCGGTGGACTACCCAGATCGCGTGAGCACGCTGATCTTGGTCGATGCCGCGGGATATGCCACCACCGCCGCATCCGTGCCAATTGGCTTCAAACTGGCGCAAGTTCCGATGCTCAGCGGACTGATGGAGAACATCTTGCCGCGCCGGGTCATCGAGTCGAGTCTGCGCAACGTGTATGGCGATCCATCGAAGATCACCACTGAATTGATTGACCGCTATTACGAACTCACCCTGCGCGCAGGCAATCGAAAATCTTTGGCTGCGCGCTTCGCGCAAAACAAGGCCGGTGAGTTTGAGGCACAAATTGCGCGGGTACAGCAGCCGACCTTGGTGATATGGGGCGGCCTTGACCGGCTCATACCTCCCGAAAACGCCGAAAAGTTCCACCACGACATTGCCAACAGCCGTGTCGTCATCTTTGACAAGTTAGGGCATGTGGGGCACGAGGAAGACCCTGCGTCCACCGCCGCGGCAGCACAGGCGTTTTTGGATCGCTTAGATCGCTGACCCTGAGGCCTATCAATACAAGCAAAAAAAAAGCACCGAGCGTTTCCGCTAAGTGCTTGATTTAATTACCATTATTGGTAGGCGCAATTGGACTCGAACCAACGACCCCCACCATGTCAAGGTGGTGCTCTAACCAGCTGAGCTATGCGCCTGAAATTCAGCCCTGCAGTATAGCAGCACAAAACCTGGGTTTGATCGCCCGTGCTCACTTGTGCAAAGGAATACGCAGCGCGGCACCCCGTGTCGTCAGGGAGCCAGCAGGACGGTACGACATAATTGCTCTAATGCAGCGGCGCTTTGCAGGCCGCGCTAGGCAGATTTTTTTAACCACACAGAGCGGGAGCATTCCATGGAAATTGCAGGAAAAGTATTTATCGTCACCGGTGGTGCGTCGGGGCTCGGTGAAGGTACGGCGCGCATGCTCAGCGCCAATGGTGGTGTCGTGGTGATTGCCGATATGCAGGCCGAAAAAGGCGAAGCCATCGCGGCTGAGATCGGCGGCGCCTTTGTCAAATGTGACGTGAGCAACGAGGCCGACGGCCAGGCCGTGGTCGCAAAAGCGGTTTCCATGGGCAAACTCATGGGCTTGGTCAATTGCGCCGGC